>NZ_SJWV01000237.1:0-4949 GCF_004352695.1 Escherichia sp. KCJ4928 | reverse complement strand
CCTGATAAGACAGCGTCACATCAGGCCATCCGTTTCAGCTTATTCATCAATTCGCGGATGTTGCTGCACCAGGCGGGTACGTTTCGCCTGCAAATCGGCAATCTCGTGGTCAATATTATCGATTTTCTGCTCGATATTATCGTAATGCTCGACGAGAATTTCCTTCGCTTCCTGTATATCTGACGCCGCCGGTGTCGCACCTTTCAACGGACGATTTGCCGTCTCTTTCATGGTTACGCCGGTGATTAAACCAATCACCGCCACTACCATCAGGTAATAGGCAGGCATCATCAGATTCTGCGAGCTTTCGACCAGCCAGGCCGCCAGTGTTGGCGTCAGACCGGCAACCAGCACCGAAATATTAAATGCCGCCGCCAGCGCGCTGTAACGGATATGCGTCGGGAACATCGCTGGCAAGGTAGAAGCCATAACGCCCGTAAAGCAGTTAAGGATCACCGCCAGCATCAGTAACCCGGCAAAAATCAGGCCGATGACGTTACTGTTAATCAGAATAAACGCCGGGATCGCCAACACAAACAGGGCAACACTACCAAGTAGCACAAACGGACGACGGCCAAAACGGTCACTCAGCAAGCCCATCACCGGCTGGACAAACAGCATACCGATCATAATGGCGATAATAATCAGCACCCCGTGGTCTTCGGAGTAATGCAGGTTATGCGACAAATAACTCGGCATATAGGTCAGCAACATGTAGTAAGTCACGTTGGTGGCAATTACCAGACCAATACATGTCAACAGGCTGCGCCAGTGTTTGGTGGCAATCTCTTTAAACGAGACTTTCGGGCCATCCTGCAAACCTTCGCGGTCGCCCTGTTCCAGTTTATCGACATGCTGCTGGAACGCCGGAGTTTCTTCCAGCGCATGGCGCAGGTAAAGCCCGATAATCCCTAACGGCAGAGCAATAAAGAACGGAATACGCCAGCCCCAGTCGAGGAAGTTCGCTTCGCCGACAATGGTCGAAATTAACACCACTACGCCAGCACCCAGCACAAACCCGGCAATAGAACCAAAGTCCAGCCAGCTGCCCATAAAGCCACGTTTACGGTCAGGGGAGTATTCCGCAACAAATATCGACGCCCCGGTATATTCACCGCCGACCGAGAAACCTTGTGCCATCTTACAGATCAACAGCAGAATCGGTGCCCAAATACCAATCGTGTCGTAGGACGGTATTAAGCCAATACAGAACGTACTGATCGACATAATCACAATAGTGATAGCGAGGATCTTCTGGCGACCATATTTATCGCCCAACATACCAAAGAAGAGTCCGCCAAGCGGTCGAATCAGAAAGGGAACGGAGAACGTGGCAAGTGCAGCAACCATCTGCACGCTGGGGTCAGCCCCCGGGAAAAAAACTTTACCTAATGCGTAAGCAACAAAACCATAAACACCAAAATCAAACCATTCCATTGCATTACCCAGTGATGCTGCGGTAATGGCTTTACGCAGTTTACCGTCATCAATAATGGTGACATCACGAAGGGTAATCGGTTTTACTTTTTTCCTTTTCAGCATAGCTTTCCTCGCAGAGTTGGCCCATTTCCGCAAACGCCAGAAAAATCAGCGCGACGGCCGCAAAAGGGGAGCGGGAATTGCAGGATGCAATCTCTGTAACAAGCGTAGCGGGTTTGCTTACACCCTCCGGTTAAGGAATGTACAATCAAACCAGTTGACGCCTGAATTGGGCAGTTAATGACCTTTTTACCCTACCAGTGTTTAAATTTGTGATCAACTTCACACATGGATTTCGTTTAGGACTCATTGATGTAACTGATTATTTACGCCAAATTTACAGAGAAGATTTCCTCGACCATTGTCCCCGCCAGACGCTGCGCTGAACAGAGTCGTGGCATCCCCAGCGCGACAGTTTGCCAGCGTTGGGTCACTGACCAGCAAACGGGTTGTTTATCTGCCGTGGTCCACTTTCCCAGCCAACTTAAAAAATCAGCATGATCCCCGCCCGTCGGAACGGTCGAAGAGGCAAACCACTGATGGTAATAGTGACGCGTGGTCGGGGCCGCATTGATACTCTCTGCCAGATGTTGTGTCGCTTTCACGCGCAAATCACCCAGCAACAACGCCACCGCTTGCGGGCTTCCCAGACGACAGGCATCGCCAAATGCCCCCCAACGCAACTCTTCGAGAACGATAAAACAGCGCCCAGGCAACGACCAGGCGTTATACGCCCCAGCACGCCAGCGGGTAAAAATTTGCTCGCTCTGTTCACCCGCCTGCACCAGTAGGCCTCGTTGCGTTAATGCCTTTTCCTTCCAGCGACAACGGGCTGAAAACCACTCATACAAGGCGGCAATTTGCTGGGGGAGCTCCGGGAAAGCAGAGTGCTGGCGGTGATCCATTTTTTGCAGCAGCGCCAGATGCTGCGCGATCTGCGTCAGTGCCAGATGACCGGGATCCAGCATCGACGCCAGTTTTTCCACCAATGTCAGACGCAGGCTAAGCGGCGCATTTAACATGCCGCCGTTCGTCCATGTCTGAAGCTGCACGCGCGCAAGAAGTTCCTGCATCAGTCGTTCACGAAACTGCTGCTGATGGGCTTGTGGAAGGCGGGCATCATCGCCCTGCGCCAGATCCACTAAAAAGCGGGGATAAACCGACTCCAGCACGCGACCGGGGCCGTCAAGTAACGTCTTGGTCAATATCGTTCTGCCGTGAAAAGTGTTTGAATATCATCGCGTAACAGCTGGGCGTCGGTGTAAATCCAGCCGTGAGTCATCACAGTCTGCTGCAATTGCTGCTGCATCAGCCTGACCACCGATTCATTTTGTTGACGCAGAGCCAGACTTTCGCGTAAACGCGTCTGTAATTCCGTCAAACATGAAGCGAACTCAGCGAAAAAAGTATTCATGCCTGCCGTAACAGATTCATCGACCTGCTCTGCCAGAACTTTAGCCATTTGTTGGCAATAAAGATCGACTTCTGCGCTTAAAGCTCGTTGCAACACACTGTAATCAACCGTTTCTGTCGGGGATTTCTCATTTCCCCGTCCCCAGTCGGGCTGATTCAACCAGCGCGAAAAAGTCTCACGCACAACGCCTAAACGCGTGCTCTGCTCGTCCGTTGCTTCCTGGCGCGAAATGACTTCACTGAACAGCTGGCGAGTGTTGAAGTGGGGAACTACGCCGTGAAAAACAGGAAAATGAAACCCAGGACGAAACCCTGACTCGCTCAATTCCATTTTGACTTGTTGCTCAATGGGCCGAATAACATCGGTTAACACCCGGCAAAGGGTGGATTCAAGCTCGGCAAAACGCAGCGTAAAGTCGCGACTGATGGTGTTCTGCGCCGTCTGTAACAGTGTCTCACAGCAGGTACGAATCTCGCTTAACGGCTCCGAATCATCCTGAAACAAGGCGGCTAACTGCGCATTCAGCGCATCTTGCTGTTGACGCAGAAAGTGGTTGGCGGAGGTCAGGGCCAGCTCGATTTCATGTTTAACCTCGCCGCTCACCTGCGCCTGATTGAGTTGCAATAGCTGCAAACTTTCTTCGACCTGATGGATATTTTGCCGCAATTGTTCACAAGCGACGTTTAACCCGTGCGCACGAAAATCCAGGTATTCCCGCGCCTGCTGCGCGTAATTCAACAGTTTATGCGCAGCAGATCGCAAAGCATACAACGAGGCGTTAGCGTAAGCGGCATGAAGCAACGCCTGAATTGGCTGGGCGAACAGCGAATCTTCCCACAACTGATCGGCAGCATGACGAATATGTTCGAGGTCCGCCAGATCGGCATGACGCCAGCGCCTGCCGAGCGCGGCATGGGCAAAATCTTCCACCCAGCGTTGTTGCTCTGGCGCTGGTAACTTACCGTTGTTGGCTAACTCATGGCGCGCCCGATTCGCCAGGTAGCCCCACATCGACGACACCGGAAATATCTGCTGTGGCGTAATACAGCCTTTCATCAGCGTCCCGGAAATCAGTGCCCGCACCTGGTCGGCGTCGTCACTGTTACGATCCTGTTGATCGAACTTATTGACCAGCACATACAGCGGCACCGATTGCCCCACCGCCAAAATCGCCTCACGGACCTCTTCATCGGAGATCGATTTCAGTTGCGTATAATCCAGCACCGCCAGTACCGCCGAGGCGCGTGCCAGCTGCTGGTTAAGCATTTTTTGCAGATGCGGTTGCCCGGCTTCATTTGGCCCGGGGGTATCCAGTAACGTCAACTGACCGGGATAACTCTCCAGCCCCGCCAGATGGACAAACTCCACTTCAATCACGGGAATATGCTCAATGGCGGCGTAAGCAGAAAAAGGAAAATCGACGTCCAGCGCCTTCGCCAGTCGCACTAAATCATTCAAACTTTTCAGACAATGAAAAATAGGCTGGGCACCCAGATAATATTTTTCGAAAGCGACGCCATTTTCGATCCGCTGCATAAGCGCACGCATATCTTTATCTATTTCCAGCACATCGGTCAGATGCTTAATATCGCAATCACGCAGGCGCTTTTGTAATTGTTGAATTAAACAATCGATTGGCGCGACATGTGAAAAATGCAGTACCGGTTCCTTTTGCCCGGGCGTATGGCGAATAAGCGTCGGCAGCGCAGTCATTGGGCGATTACGATTAGGCAGAACCTCCGTACCAACAATGGCATTAATGGTGGTTGATTTCCCTGCTTTCATGGTACCGACAATTGCCAGCACCATTTCCAGTCGGGAAATTTTACGCAACTCATTATTCAGCATCGCGTGACGTTCGGCGATATTAGGCTGACTCCAGGGTAAAGCCAGTTGTGGCGCGTCGTCTCCGGGTACAGAGAGAGGCATTTTTTCCAGTAACTGCAACTGTTGGCGAGAAAGCTGTAACAGGCGTTCAGCCTCCTGACTTAACTCATACAGGGTCTGTGTGTACATAGAAAATTCTTCCTTAAAGCAAATTTTGTTACTTTTATTT
>NZ_SJWV01000236.1:0-5006 GCF_004352695.1 Escherichia sp. KCJ4928 | reverse complement strand
TTATTAACCATAAAATAAAACGCCTACATCTTGAAAATTCTGCCTCCCCCCCAAGATCAAAAAAGATACAACACGATAAGGTGAAAGTATGTCCAGAGCAGAATTACTGCGTGATATTGAAGCAATTATTTCTGGGGCAGGCTTTGAGCTAAGTAACTCAGAAGCTCCGATGACGTTTAAAAAAATGTCAGTTATCCTGGTCTGATCGCGGGAAAGAATGAAATAGCCCACTTCCTGTTGTTCACTAATACCGGTACCGTTCAAATAACGGCTAAATGGCAGGAAGTGAGTGGTACCGCAATAGAGAAGCTAGGCCACACAGTTCTTGATGCACAACACACACAACATCAGAGTTATTTCGTTGTCTGTGGCGGAGGAAAGCTGGTAACAAGAGCCATTGATTACTTAAACGCCCATCGAACATTAGCTCCTCGTCTTAGAGCAATGCAAGTAAAAGAACTGGAATCAGCATTGGAAGAAATCATCTAAGGCCCTACGGGGCTTTTTATGTCTGAAATTTCGAGCACTTCTCCTCGAAAGGTGTCACGTATTGCGTAGAAAATATTAGTTAATTGTGTAAATATTGGCCTATTCTGCCTTCCCTTCTTCCAGAATTTTATAAACCGTAGAGCGGGCTATACTTAACTGACGGGCAATTTCTGTTGCTCCTGTACCTTTCTGGTGCAACGCCAGCACAGAACCTCTGTAAGCGCCCCATCTGCGACGTCTTGTGAAAATTGTCCTGTCTGGCAACAATCGCGCCCATCTATATAGATGGACACGAACGATGAATTCCCAGACAAAAAAAGATATTCCCTGCTTCCGTTCTTATTTGCCTGATGCTCTGCGTTTAAGATTTGAAGATAAACTGACCATCCGGGCCATCGCTCAGCGTCTAGGTCTCAGTCATTCCACAATACATACGCTTTTTCAGCGATTTATTGCATCCGGTATCGCATGGCCATTGCCCGATTCAGTTTCATTAGCTCAGCTTGATGCCATCCTTTATGCCAACAGAAAGAAGGAATTAACAGAGCCTCAAATCAGCGAAGGCACATGGCGAAAAGAACGGCGAGCCAGCTACAGCCGTGAATTTAAGGTTCGTCTGGCTAAGCAGGCATTACAGCCCGGTGCTGTTGTTGCCCGGATCGCCAGAGAGCACGGTATCAATGATAACCTGCTGTTTAAATGGAAAAGCCAGTACGAGGACGGCTTACTGAGCGATGATGACATACAGGAATGCATGCCTGTCCCGGTGGCTCTGACTGATACGCCAGAGCCGACCAGACCAGTTACAAATCCCTTCTGGCGTAACAAGCCTGATGAGTGCCCTGAGAGTGATCCCGGAAACGTCCCACGGTGCGAGCTGCATCTTAAATCAGGTGTGGTAAAACTGTTTGACCCTCTCACTCCGGAAATGTTACAGGCGCTAATCCGCGAAATGAAAGGAGGTACCCGATGATAACGCTGCCAACCGGTACCAGAATCTGGATCATCGCTGGCATCACAGATATGCGTTGTGGCTTCAACGGCCTGGCTTCGAAGGTGCAGAACACGCTGAAAGATGACCCGTTCTCCGGGCATATCTTCGTCTTCCGGGGCCGCAGTGGCAAAATGGTGAAAATACTGTGGGCCGATCGTGACGGGTTATGCCTGTTCGCCAAACGCCTGGAACGGGGCCGCTTCATCTGGCCGGTAACCCGGGAAGGGAAAGTGCACCTGACGCCAGCTCAGTTATCCATGCTACTGGAGGGGAGCGCGTGGCAACATCCCAAACGGACAGAACGGCCTGGCATCCGGATATAACCCGTGATAAAACAGGGGAATGAACAACACACTCCCCGACGACATCGAGCAACTGAAGGCCCTGCTGATCGCACAGCAGGCTGTTATCGTCCGTCTGTCTGGTGAAATAACCGGCTATGCCCGCGAGATCAGCTCACTCAGAGCGCTGGTCGCTAAACTGCAGAGAATGTTGTTCGGTCGCAGCAGCGAGAAAAGCCGCGAGAAGATAGAAAAGAAGATCGCACGGGCAGAAACGCGTATAACCGAGCTCCAGAACAGGCTTGGTGAGGCGCAGTTGCAACTCACCTCAATGGCCGGAGAGACAGCGCCGAAAACATCAGACTCTCCCGTCCGCAAAGCACTTCCGGCAACACTTCCCCGTGACAGGCAGGTTATCTCCCCGGCAGAAACCGAATGCCCCGTCTGCAGCGGCAAACTGAAACCGCTGGGAGAAAGCATCTCTGAACAACTGGATATCATCAACACCGCGTTCAGGGTAATCGAAACGGTTCGCCCAAAACTGGCCAGCAGCCGGTGCGACTGTATAGTTCAGGCTCCGCAGCCACCAAAACCCATCGAGCGCAGTTACGCCAGTCCGGCTCTGCTGGCCCGCATAATCATGGCTAAGTTCGCCGAGCATCTGCCGCTGTACCGTCAGTCGGAAATCTATGCCCGCCAGGGCGTGGAGCTGCACCGCAATACAATGGGGCGCTGGGTTGACATCATGGGAGAGCAGCTTCGCCCGCTGTATGATGAACTGAAGCACTATGTGCTGATGCCGGGTAAAGTGCATGCCGATGACACGCCGGTAAATGTACTGGAGCCGGGTCAGGGTAAAACCCGTACCGGACGGCTGTGGGTCTATGTTCGTGACGATCGCAACGCCGGTTCGACCATGCCGGCAGCGGTGTGGTTCTCATACTCTCCCGACCGCAAAGGCATCCACCCACAGCAACATCTGGCGGACTACAGAGGTATCCTGCAGGCCGATGCATATGCGGGTTACAATGCTCTTTACGAAAGCGGTCAGGTAACCGAAGCGGCTTGTATGGCACATGCCCGACGCAAGATCCACGATGTACATGTCCGCCATCCAACGACAGTAACGGGAGAAGCGCTCCGTCGTATCGGGGAACTGTACGCTATCGAGGCTGAGATCCGCGGCAGTCCGGCAGAAGAGCGACTGGCGGTCAGAAAAGCCAGAACGGTACCGCTAATGCAGTCGTTGTATGAGTGGCTCCAGGGGCAGATGAGCACGCTGTCGCGCCACTCGGATACAGCGAAAGCGTTCACCTATCTGCTGAAGCAATGGGACGCTCTGAACGAATACTGCCGCAATGGCTGGGTGGAGATCGACAATAACCTGTGTGAAAACGCCCTCCGGGTAGTTGCACTGGGGCGGCGTAACTACATGTTCTTCGGCTCTGATGGTGGAGGCGAGAGTGCGGCAGTGATGTACAGCCTGATCGGTAGCTGCAAACTTAACGGAATCGAGCCGGAAACGTGGCTACGCCACGTGATCAGTGTAATCAACACCTGGCCTGCCAACCGCGTGAAAGAGTTGTTGCCCTGGAATGTCACTCAATCTGTAAACTAATTTTTACCCCACGTCCTTCACGGTGCGCTTACCTTGAGATAGATGCCCGGACAGGATTTACACATGAGTTTGCACATGTCAGTGAATCTGGTGCTCGAGCGCAAGATTTGCACATCAGTTTATGTGCGGTATTGATGGCTGAAGCCTGTAATATCGGACTGGAGCCGCTGCTAAAGCACAATATACCAGCACTGACCCGTCATCGGCTCAGTTGGGTGAAACAGAATTACCTTCGTGCAGAAACGCTAGTCAGCGCCAATGCCCGCCTGGTTGATTTTCAGTCCACACTGGAGCTTGCTGGTCGTTGGGGAGGTGGAGAAGTGGCATCAGCTGACGGCATGCGTTTTATCACACCAGTGAAGACTATCAACTCAGGATCTAACAGAAAATATTTTGGTTCTGGACGAGGCATCACCTGGTATAACTTCGTATCTGATCAGTACTCTGGTTTTCATGGCATTGTGGTACTCGGTACATTACGGGATTCGATTTTTGTACTGGAAGGACTTCTTGAGCAGCAGACAGGGCTGAATCCAGTTGAGATCATGACAGACACTGCGGGTAGCAGCGATATTATTTTCGGTCTGTTCTGGCTACTGGGGTATCAGTTTTCCCCCCGGCTTGCCGATGCAGGTGAAGCGGTGTTCTGGCGGGTGAATAAATCGGCAAACTACGGAGTACTGGATAAGTTGGCCCGAGGATATGCAGATCTGTCAAAAGCGGAGAGTCAGTGGGATGAGATGATGCGAACCGCTGGTTCGCTGAAGTTGGGTACAATTCATGCGTCAGAACTTATTCGCTCTTTACTGAAAAGCTCGCGCCCATCAGGACTGGCACAGGCAATTATGGAAGTAGGGCGTGTAAACAAAACGCTATATCTCCTCAATTATATTGAGGATGAAGATTATCGTCGGCGGATCCTGACGCAGCTCAATCGAGGAGAAGGCCGCCACGCTGTGGCTCGTGCGATTTGTTACGGACAACGCGGAGAGATCAGAAAGCGTTATCGTGAAGGGCAGGAAGATCAACTGGGGGCTCTGGGCCTGGTTACTAATGCAGTGGTTCTGTGGAACACGCTCTATATGCAGGAAGTGTTGAGCTGGATGCGCCGTAATGGAGAAGAAATTATAGATGAAGATATCGCTCGGCTATCTCCCCTGATGCACGGGCACATCAATATGTTGGGCCATTATACATTCACACTGCCAGAGGATATTTTAAAAGGAGAGCTGAGAGCTCTAAATTTAAATATAAACAACGAATTATCTCCTTAACGTATGTTTTCGTTCCATTGGCCCTCAACCCCCGGATACTGATTATTGATGATATGAACGGCCCACCGGCCTGTTGAGGAACCTGTGAAACGGAAAGGCTCATTGAAGCCGTATATTTTCTTGAGGTTCATCAGGCGCGGAACTCATCGAGGCGCGGGAATAAAATCCCATTCAGACGCCGGATAGATTCAAGCAAGCCCACTTATCGTCAAAATCGGTGTTGCAAAAACGGGAGTGACCATAGATTCCGTTTTCCAAGCGGCCCCCTCCTATAGCCATCGCAATATCACGCCCTGAAGCACCACCAGAAACAGAATCTAATTCATTTAGAGTCAGAGTTCTCATATGAT
>NZ_SJWV01000235.1:0-5028 GCF_004352695.1 Escherichia sp. KCJ4928 | reverse complement strand
TCTTATCCAGTGCTGATAATTTTTGCTTATCTCCAACTGAACTCAGTGAAAAATTAGATATTTCCAGAACCAATATCACCAGAGTTTGTGACTCTCTGGAAAAATTTGGTTTTATTAGGCGTATGGAAAGTAAGGAAGATCGACGTAGTAAGAATATTTACCTGACTCCAGATGGTGATTTGTTTTTACAGAAGATTACAAGGATATATGGACGCAATCTAAAAAAAATATGGAGTAACCTTACAGATGATGAAATCAAGATATTTAAAATAATCAGCAAAAAGATTTTATCACAAAATATTTCTCAGTAATATCACATGTAATCATGTATATAAATCCTGAGTTCTTATTTTTATAATTTATTATTCTGCAATTGTGTGTGGGGGGGATATACTGGTTATTCCCCCCCTTTTTTCTGGTAAGGAAAATCAGAGTTACGCTATGTGGATTTTGAACGTATTTCAGGTGCATAAATCTGTCAGAATCTACATAGCGCATTTTTCAGTTTTCAATTGTCACTTACATCCATTGATAGATCATTAGCGTCCTAGTATTACCCCAATTCTCCCAAAAACGGTAAACCAGCCCTCAGCCCGTGCATGACTGGCTTAAGACAGGCTCCCTGCTGCAAAACATGCCTTTAGGTATTTTGTTTTACCCGCAATAATGCGTGATAAGCAAACAAAAGGATCCGCGTGCTGCGATTTATTGTCGTGGAAGTATCCGGACGTTCAGGTCAGAATAGCTGTATCCATAAGGGGCTTCCCTTGTTGTGGTAGCTGAAGGCATGATGATGGTGTTTTAATTGCCAGAGGTCACCTCCATGGACGAAAAGTCCCTCTACGTTCATATTCTCAACCTGACCGCTCCAGGGCAGGTTAAATCTCTTTCTCTCGATGAAAACGCAGGTTCTGTTACCGTCACAGTTGGGATCGCTGAAAATGCCCGGTTAGCCTGTCCGACCTGTGGTAAATCCTGTTCTGTTCACGATGTCACCGTCATCGTAAATGGCGTCATCTTGATACCTGCCAGTTCACCACTATTGTCGAAGTCGATGTGCCCCGCATTATGTGCCGGAGCATGGCTGCCAGACGTTGCCAGTTCCCAGGGCTGGCCCCGGAAGCCGGTATACGCTGCTGTTCGAGTCGTTCGTTCTCTCATGGCTGAAAATCAGTACTGTTGATGCTGTCAGGAAACAACTTAAGCTCAGCTGGAATGCGGTTGACGGCATTATGACCCGGACAGTTAAGCGAGGTCTTGTCCGGATAAAAAAGCCATTATCCGCCCGTCATATGAATGTGGATGAGGTCGCCTTTAAAAAAGGACATCGTTATATAACGATGAGCTCCGATCGCGATGGTCGTGCGCTGGCCTTAACGGACGAAGCCTCGCCGGCTATCTTCGCACGCTTATTGACGGGCAGTTGCTGGCTATCAAAACGCTCTCAATGGACATGAATGCAGGCTATATAAGAGCAGCGCGTATCCACTTACCCTGTGCGGTTGAGAAAATCGCTTTCGACCGCTTCCATGTAGCAAAGCAACTTGGCGAAGTGGTTGATAAAAACCGTCAGAATGAACATTCGCACCTCCCTGTTGAAAGTCGGCGTCAGGCAAAGGGGACCCGCTTCCTGTGGCAGTACAGCGATAAATGGATGACCGAATCCAGGCAGGAAAAGCTGATATGGCTGCGTGCGCAAATGAAGCTGACAAGCCAGTGCTGGGCGCTGACATGAAAGAGCTGGCAAAGGATATCTGGAACAGGCCATAGAGTGAGGAAAGACGTAATGACTGGGAGAGATGGTTGGCTCTGGCGGCCAACTGTGACGTTCCTATGATGAAAAACGCCGCAAAAACGATAGGAAAAAGGCTTTACGGGATCCTGAATGCCATGCGGCACCGTGTCTCAAACGGAAACGCGGAGGCGCTTAACAGTAAGATCAGGCTACTGAGGATAAAAGCCAGGGGATACCGCAATCGGGAGCACTTTAAGCTGGGCGTGATGTTCCACTACGGGAAACTGAATATGGCGTTCTGAGCCTTCCCACCATGATCAGGGAAGACCCATCCAACAGTGCGTGTGCTACGTGAAAAATAACTCATGAACAATGTCATTCCCCTGCAGAATTCACCAGAACGCGTTTCCCTGTTACCCATTGCGCCGGGGGGGGGGATTTTGCAACAGCGCTCTCCCTGAGAAGAATGGCCACTTCCACGGGGGCCACACCGGCCTACTTGCTGGCCTCGGAAGTGAGTGCCCTTCTTTTCTATATGCCGGATCAGCGTCACCATATGCTGTTCGCCCCCCTCTGGAATACCGGAATGCGTATTGGCGAAGCCTGGATGGAGTAAGACCGTTTGTGCGGATCCTGTCCGAAAAAGTGCGTGCGCGACGCGGACGCCCGCCACAAAAATGAAGTGCGCCGGGTTCCGCTGACAGATATAGGCTATGTCAGGCAGATGGAAAGCTGGATGAGCACCACCCGGCCCCGTGAACCATTATGAGCTGTGACCGACGAAACCATGCGCAACTGGCTGAAGCTGTCTGTCAGACGGGCCGAAGCAGGGGGGACACTTTTCGATACCGGTCACACCACACACCTTCCGGCACAGCTATATCATGCACATGCTCTATCACCGCCAGCCCCGGAAAGTCATCCTGGCACTGCTTAGTCACAGGGATCTACGTTCGATGGAGGTTTATACCAGAGTGTTTGCACTGGATATGGCTGCCACGCTGGCAGCGCCTTTCACAGGTGACGGGCGGGATGCTGCGGAGATCCTGCATATACTGCCTCCCCTGAGGTGACGGCATACGCACTTCCTTATATAAGCTGTGGTCAGCAGAACAGACATAACATAAGCTGGAGCAGGTATATAAGCTGTAGTGAGTAAGTCATGTTTTATGAAGGGAGCAATGCCTCAGCATCAGGTTACGGGGTCACTTACGTAAGGAGCAGGCAGATGGCAGCTCAGTTACAGAGTGCACAGCAGGAATCTGAATATAAACTACAGTGAGCAGACCACTGACTGCACCTGTTAATATAAGCTGTAGTCAGTAAAAGAGCGCTTTTCACTGACTACAGTTTATGTTCAGCGGGATTTGAAGAGTTTTTCCAGGTCATCCAGAGTGATGCCCAGTTTTTCAAGCAGGGCAAGCTTCTCCGCTATCTCCGGACTGACTTTTTCCGCAGGTGAAGGTTGCAACGGATTTTCCTTACTCTCATCATTCGGCGCTTTTAATCGGGGACGCCGGTAGTGAATACAGAAGAATTTTGTCCGCCCCCGCTGGATCTCCGTGTAATCAAGATATCCAATCTCGCGCAACTGCTCCATTGCCCGTCTGACCGTCTGGTTCTGGGAAAATACTGGAGACTTCAGATTGAGGCGTGCACGCAGCCGCGCCAGCGATATCGGAGCCGGATCCCGGGGCAGGCTCTCTATAAAGGTGTAGAGTGCCTGGGCGGACTCCCGTCGCTTCAGGGCATTAATCGCCTTAAGCTGGAGAAGGACTTTTCTGTCAAACTGGTACAGTTCAAACAGGCGGGGATCTGCCTGTAACTGCACAATATCCCGCTCAGTATCGTAGTAGGCTGACTGTACCAGATGGGTGATATATTCCCGGGTGTACTTATCATCGGTACGGGAAAACGAAATTACGGTACCGGCAATGCGCTTCAGGGAAGGGCTGATGCGCTCACGCAGCCTGCGGGATGACTGGCTTGAAGGTATACCACACAGTTTTGCAAACTCGACAAAAGGCAGTTCAACTTTGTCACCAGTCACGTTATGGCGGGCAAAGGAATGAATGATCCCCACCCAGGTCTTGAAATCGTTATCCATATCCAGGCGGGGGCCGGTGATCTCAACCTTATCGAATCCCTCTGCACGGGCCAGGGAAAGACGTGTCAGCTCTTCCGTGGCATCAGTACGTGACAGAGTATTTTTTTTACTGTTCTTCAGTGATTTAAGGGTCGGTACAAAGACGCCCAGACGCATCAGCGCCACAGGCTGTACGGTGTTGTTATTGTTTGGTGTCAGTGTCACCAGCTCACCGGACGACTTATCCACCTCGCAGAACAGTTTTTTGATGTCTGAATTTTCGTTTTCCAGAAAGCCTCCTGCCTGTGGACAGTAAAAGAATAAACAGCAAATCGTGTGTCAGAGCCCCGCTAACTGACTGAAGAAAAACCTGCAGCCTGTATTTAACAACTGAGTCTGGCGTACTGACCATAGTTTATGTCATTAACTTACTTCAGTATATGGATTACTGAATACAGCTTATTATTAGCATGTTACAGTTTATCAGTAACATGCCACAGCTTATGTGATCGTGGTCTCGGCCCATGAATGACAAGGTTTGCAGAGATATGGGGATCTTTAATGGATCCTTTGTTGATCATTCATGGATCTGTTTACTGGATCGAACCTCTGGATATGTGGATAAATCATCCCAGGGGAAACAGCATACACAACCGCTTATAAGGGCTTCAGGGCGTACCTGCTCACTGTAACTACAGATACATTGCGCTTCCTCGCCAGTTCGCGGGCTTCGCCCGGTCACCGGTCTGCGGCGAGCACTGTTTTTTCTGAAGTCTATCTTTACAGGTAGTTGGGCTACCCTTCGAAAAGAAATGATTCACATGAAGCCAGTAATGGTTCATGGGCTAGTCATGATATTGATGCCAGAGCTACAGAGCTATACAAGACTTTAAAGAAATAAGTGATTACTTTATTAATCGCATGGTCAGCGAATCCAGTAGCCATACTGACAATAATGCCGATTCTAGGGGGACCAACTGTCTGCAGTCCTGAACTCTGTAAAACTGAGTTACGACCAGTACACGACGAATATGACTTGCTATAATAATGAGCGAACCCATCAGGGAAAAATGTGCAATGGGCGGACGCCAATGGAAACATTACTTGATGGAAAGCGCATCTGGGCCGAGAAAAATTTAAGCCAGATGTAATCTGACAGATACCTGTATAAATAACCGGTAACTGTAAGCTCTGAGCTGATACATTT
>NZ_SJWV01000234.1:0-5043 GCF_004352695.1 Escherichia sp. KCJ4928 | reverse complement strand
GGCACCGGCAGCTACACCATTCTGGCCCAGACGGCAGCGGAAATGCTTGGCGTACCGCTGGAGCAGGTTGCGGTTCACCTCGGCGATTCCAGTTTCCCGGTTTCTGCGGGTTCTGGTGGACAATGGGGCGCGAATACCTCCACCTCCGGCGTTTACGCCGCCTGTATGAAGCTTCGCGAAATGATTGCCTCGGCAGTCGGGTTTGATCCTGAGCAGTCGCAGTTTGCCGACGGCAAGATTACCAACGGTACCCGAAGCGCCACGCTACATGAAGCCACCGCAGGCGGCAGACTGACAGCGGAAGAGAGCATTGAATTCGGAACACTGAGCAAAGAGTACCAGCAGTCGACCTTTGCCGGGCATTTTGTGGAGGTCGGCGTGCATAGCGCGACGGGAGAAGTTCGGGTCCGGCGTATGCTCGCTGTGTGTGCTGCAGGACGCATCCTGAATCCGAAAACTGCGCGCAGCCAGGTCATTGGCGCAATGACTATGGGCATGGGCGCGGCACTGATGGAGGAGCTGGCGGTGGATGACCGTTTGGGCTACTTCGTTAATCACGATATGGCGGGGTATGAGGTGCCGGTCCATGCGGATATCCCAAAACAGGAGGTGATTTTCCTGGATGATACCGACCCCATATCCTCCCCGATGAAGGCCAAAGGTGTCGGTGAGCTGGGCCTGTGCGGCGTGAGCGCGGCTATCGCCAACGCGGTGTATAACGCCACCGGTATTCGGGTACGGGATTATCCCATCACTCTGGATAAGCTGCTCGATAAGCTGCCGGATGTGGTTTAAGGAGAAACAATGTCATACCCGCTTTTTGATAAAGACGAACACTGGCATAAGCCAGAGCAGGCGTTTCTCACCGATGACCACCGGACCATTCTGCGCTTCGCCGTAGAGGCGCTAATGTCCGGTAAAGGAGCGGTGCTGGTGACGCTGGTGGAGATACACGGCGGCGCGGCGCGCCCGCTCGGGGCGCAGATGGTGGTTCGCGAAGATGGTCGTTACTGCGGTTTTGTCTCTGGCGGCTGCGTGGAGGCCGCTGCCGCTTTTGAAGCGCTGGAGATGATGGGCTCAGGCCGCGATCGCGAAATTCGCTATGGCGAAGGTTCGCCGTGGTTTGACATCGTTCTGCCCTGCGGCGGTGGGATCACGCTGACGCTCCATAAACTACGCTCGGCACAGCCTCTGCTCGCCGTGCTGAACCGTCTGGAACAGAGAAAACCGGCGGGGCTGCGCTACGATCCGCAAGCACAATCGTTGGTGTGCCTGCCCACGCAAACCCGAACGGGCTGGAATCTCAATGGCTTTGAGGTGGGGTTCAGGCCATGCGTCAGGCTGATGATTTACGGACGTTCTCTTGAGGCGCAGGCAACCGCGAGTCTTGCAGCAGCCACAGGCTATGACAGCCATATCTTCGATCTTTTTCCGGCCTCAGCCAGCGCTCAGATCGATACCGACACGGCGGTCATTTTGCTGTGCCATGATCTCAACCGGGAGCTGCCAGCATTGCAGGCCGCGCGAGAAGCAAAACCCTTTTATCTCGGCGCATTGGGCAGCCATCGAACCCACACGTTACGTCTGCAAAAGCTCCACGAGCTGGGATGGTCCAGGGAGGAGACAGCGCAAATCCGGGCCCCCGTCGGGATATTCCCCAAAGCCCGGGATGCGCATACTCTGGCACTCTCCGTGCTGGCAGAAATCGCCTCTGTACGTCTCCATCATGAGGAGGATTCATGCCTGCCCCCGTCGTCCTGATCCTTGCGGCCGGGCGTGGAGAGCGCTTTCTCGCCTCCGGGGGAAATACCCATAAGTGTATCGGCTGGCGTCAGTCCCCGGAGGTTGCGCCTTATCGCTGGCCATTTGAAGAAAACGGGAGAACTTTCGACCTTGCGATTGAACCGCAGATTACGACTAATGATCTGCGTCTGATGTTGAGGCTGGCTCTTGCCGGCGGAGGAATAACAATTGCCACTCAGGAAACTTTCAGGCCATATATTGAAAGCGGTAAGCTTGTATCGCTGCTTGATGACTTTCTTCCACAATTTCCGGGCTTCTATCTGTATTTCCCACAGCGTCGCAATATTGCACCAAAGCTCCGCGCCCTGATTGACTACGTCAAAGAATGGCGGCAGCAATTGGTTTAAATAGCTGCACCTGCACTGCCTGATGTCAGAACAGTATTTTGATGAATTGCCAAGGTTACAATGGCACAAATGCGGCACAGGAGGAAACGTGGTGTATTTAAATATGGGGTAACTCTTTGATTTTAATGGTGCCGATAATAGGAGTCGAACCTACGACCTTCGCATTACGAATGCGCTGCTCTACCAACTGAGCTATATCGGCCCTGAAAGGACATGTTCACGAACGTGAATCACGGTGGACAAGGTTAAAACTAACCGGGCGATGCGTCAATGGCCTTGTGAATCAAATGGCTACTTTTGCATCACCCGGTTTTATTTACGCACGAATGGTGTAATCACCAATGCCGATCCACTTGTAAGTGGTCAGTGCTTCCAGCCCCATTGGGCCACGCGCGTGGAGTTTTTGTGTGCTTACCGCCACTTCCGCACCCAGACCAAACTGGCCGCCGTCGGTAAAACGCGTAGAGGCGTTAACGTAAACAGCGGACGAATCCACTTCGTTAACAAAACGCTGGGCGTTGCGCATATCGCGGGTCAGGATCGCATCGGAGTGTTGTGTGCCGTGTTCACGAATATGGGCGATGGCATCGTCAAGATCGCTGACGATTTTGACGTTCAAATCTAATGACAGAAACTCATCGTCATACTCTTCGGCTTTAACAGCAACCACCTTCGCAGGGCCTGCCTGCAACTGCGCCAGTGCAGCTGCATCTGCGTGTAATGTCACGCCGCTTTCCGCCATTTGTTTGCTTAATGCGGGCAGGAAGCTATCGGCGATGTTTTTATTCACCAGCAACGTTTCAACCGTATTACATGTGCTCGGACGCTGAGTTTTCGCGTTGACGATCACTTTTAATGCTTCAGCGATCTCTACACTTTCATCAACGTAAATATGGCATACGCCTATACCACCTGTGATCACCGGGATTGTCGACTGTTCACGGCACAGTTTATGCAAACCAGCGCCACCACGCGGGATCAGCATGTCGATGTATTTATCCATACGCAGCATTTCACTGACCAGCGCACGGTCAGGATTATCAATCGCCTGCACGGCACCCGCCGGTAAGCCGCAGGATTTCAGGGCGTCCTGAATCACCGCCACCGTTGCAGCGTTAGTGCGACACGTTTCTTTGCCACCGCGCAGGATCACCGCATTACCGGTTTTCAGGCACAGCGAAGCGACATCAACCGTCACGTTCGGGCGCGCTTCATAAATCACGCCAATAACCCCCAGCGGTACGCGACGACGCTCAAGACGCAGGCCGCTGTCCAGTACGCTGCCATCGATTACCTGCCCCACCGGATCGGCGAGGTTACACACCTGGCGCACATCATCGGCAATGCCTTTCAGCCGTGCGGGCGTCAGTGCCAGACGGTCAAGCATCGCTTCGCCAAGGCCATTGGCACGCGCGTCAGCAACATCCTGGGCGTTAGCGTTGAGGATGATTTCGCTTTGTGCTTCCAGTTCATCGGCGATTTTTTCCAGCACGCGATTTTTTTCGCGGCTGGAGAGTTGCGCTAATTTATACGAGGCTTGCTTCGCGGCAATGCCCATTTGTTCCAGCATCAGCCTGCTCCTTAACGGGTAATCATGTCATCACGGTGAACGGCAACCGGGCCGTATTCATATCCCAGTATTGCATCAATTTCTTGCGAGTGGTGCCCGGCAATACGGCGTAATGCATCGCTGTTGTAACGACTGACGCCGTGGGCGATATCGCGACCTTCGAGGTTGCAAATGCGGATGACTTCACCACGCGAGAAATTGCCAGTCACGCTTTTAATGCCTTTCGGCAACAGGGAGCTGCCGCGTTCAAGAATGGCGGCAGTTGCCCCTTCATCTACCGTGATTTCACCCGCCGGCGGCGCACCGAAAATCCAGCGTTTACGGTTTTCAAGCGGAGTCGCCTGGGCATGGAACAGCGTACCGACGGAAATGCCTTCCATCACATCACCAATAACGCCCGGCTTGCTGCCCGCGGCAATAATGGTGTCGATACCCGCACGGCAAGCCACGTCAGCGGCCTGCAATTTGGTACTCATGCCGCCAGTTCCGAGGCCTGAAACGCTGTCACCGGCAATCGCGCGCAGTGCGTCATCAATGCCGTAAACATCTTTAATCAGTTCTGCCTGCGGATTGCTGCGCGGGTCAGCGGTATACAAACCTTTTTGATCGGTCAGCAGCAACAGTTTATCGGCACCCGCCAGAATCGCCGCCAGCGCAGAAAGGTTATCGTTATCGCCGACTTTAATCTCTGCCGTAGCGACAGCATCGTTCTCATTGATTACCGGAACGATATTGTTATCGAGCAACGCACGCAGGGTGTCGCGGGCGTTCAGGAAGCGTTCACGGTCTTCCATATCAGCACGGGTCAGCAGCATTTGCCCGACGTGAATGCCATAAATCGAAAACAGCTGTTCCCACAGTTGAATCAGTCGACTCTGCCCTACCGCTGCCAGCAGTTGTTTCGAGGCGATAGTCGCTGGCAGTTCCGGGTAACCCAGGTGCTCACGTCCGGCGGCGATCGCGCCCGACGTCACAATAACAATCCGATGCCCGGCGGCATGTAACTGCGCGCACTGGCGAACAAGTTCAACGATATGGGCACGGTTCAGACGGCGCGATCCGCCTGTTAGCACACTGGTGCCGAGTTTTACCACCAGCGTCTGGCTGTCACTCATGATTCTCTGCCATTCAATTTTAGGAAAAATGATATCAAACGAACGTTTTAGCAGGACTGTCGTCGGTTGCCAACCATCTGCGAGCAAAGCATGGCGTTTTGTTGCGCGGGATCAGCAAGCCTAGCGGCAGTTGTTTACGCTTTTATTACAGATTTAATAAATTACCACATTTTAAGAATATTATTAATCTGTAATATATCTTTAACAA
>NZ_SJWV01000233.1:0-5098 GCF_004352695.1 Escherichia sp. KCJ4928 | reverse complement strand
CTGGTGCCGCAGGCGCAGCCACCGGCGAGGTGGTGGGAATGATAGCCACACAGATGTACGGTAAGCCGGTGAGTGAACTGAGCGAGACAGAGAAGCAGACGGTCTCGACACTGGCAACGGTTGCTGCCGGCCTGGCCGGTGGTCTGGTGGGAGACTCGGGGGGGGCAGCGGTAGCCGGCGCACAGTCAGGTAAGACGACTGTTGAGAATAACTATCTGAGCAGTAAGCAGATAGATGCTTGGTCCGCTGAAATGAAGTCCTGTCAGGCGAAAGGCGGTGACTGCGGCGGTATTATCAAAAAGTACGAAGAGTTGAGTACGGCACAGCAAAAGCAACTGATCAGTGACTGTGCAGCCAGCCCGGCAACCTGCCAGCAGAAATACGGTGATGTACTGACTGACAGTCTGGCGGTGAAGCAGGCAATAGATCGTGCTCTGGGTGAAGATATCCCGATCAAAATGGTCTACGATCTGACGGCGACTTTTGCGCAGCAAATGCAGGCTGAAGGGGTTGTCGCGACCAACAAAGTCTCGGAAGCACTCCAAGAAGAATACGGTTTGGATGAAGTTCAGGCGGGAATAGTCGCGAGCGCTGCGGCGTCAGCATTTGGGGGAATTAGTAAGGTTAAAGGGAATTCCCAGCCTAAAATTGAACAAATCCTCAAGCCAGAGAAAAACTGGGAAACTGCTCGAAACAAGGCATTGGATCTTGTAGGTAATTTAGGAGCGGACTCTAAGCCAGTTATCGGACGTTTGGAAGTCAGCGCTGGTAATGGGAAAGTCATAGGGCGGCAATCCAGCGACGGAAAAGTTGGTTGGCGTGTTGATTATGATCCTGAAAAAGGCACACACATCAATATATGGGATTACTCGCAGGGTAAAGGCCCTGGAAAAGCGGTGAAGCAAGTCATACCTTTTGAAGGCAATGAAAAGTCTTTTGAAACAATATTGAAACAGCTAAACAGGTAGAGCAAATGACTTTATTTGATGAGTGTCGGGAAGCACTGAGTGCTGATTTTAATATAGTAGAGGGGCTGGCTCAGCAGGAGGCTCTGGGCATTTTAAATAAGTACCCTCTCGCGAAAGGAAGTGTTACTTGGTCAGAGATCTGGCATTCTGATTATGAGAGTTTTGATGAGCTATTGTGTGCAAACTCTGTAAAAAACGATGACATGTTTGTCTTTGCAGATGATGCAAGTATTCCAGTTTTTAGGTCAAATCTAAGATTAATCGCTGAAAATATCTATGACGTAACAGCTTTATCGCCCAAATTATTCATTTTTAATGATGAAGTGATAATACAACCTTTATTCCCAACTGATATGTTCCGTTTAGGAATCAAGAAATAGTGGGAAAGCTCGCAAATCCCGGCCATTATGCCGGGATTTTTTTGTGCACAGAAAACCCCCAGCTAGGCTGGGGGTTCCGGAAAGCTTTCAGCTTTGAGCCAGTTATTAAAACCCCTTTTGATTTGTTAGTAAGCGTCAACGGAGCACCGTATTGACGCTTATTTATTGGTGAGTACTACGTTCCATGGCAGGAGTTCATCAACTCGGTTGGAAGGCCATTCCGGCAGTACGCTCAGGATATGGCGCAGATACGCTTCCGGATCGATACCGTTCAGACGGCAGGTGCCGATCAGCCCGTACAACAGTGCTCCACGCTCGCCGCCGTGATCGCTGCCAAAGAACATAAAGTTTTTCTTTCCGAGACAGACTGCACGAAGCGCTCTTTCCGCAGCATTATTATCCGCCTCCGCCAGACCGTCATCACTGTAATAACAGAGGGCATCCCACTGATTCAGTACATAGCTGAACGCTTCGCCCAGTCTGGATTTTTTCGACAGCGTACCATTCTTCTCCACCATCCATTCATGCAGCGACGTCAGTAACACTTTGCTTCGCTGCTGCCTGACGGCAAGACGCTCTGACTCCGGTAATCCCCGTATTTCATCCTCGATGGCGTACAGTTCACTGATTCGCTTCAGGGCTTCTTCTGTCGTCGCACTTTTGCTGCTGATGTATACATCGTGGATTTTTCGCCGGGAATGGGCCCAGCACGCAACTTCTGTCAGCGCACCACCTTCACGTTCTGCACTGAACAACCTGTCGTAACCTGTGAACGCATCCGCCTGCAGGATACCCCGGAAGGGGCGGAGGTGTTGCTCCGGGTGTTTCCCCTGCCGGTTCGGCGAGTACGCGAACCAGACCGCTGGAGGAGATGACGAACCCACATTGCGATCATCCCGGACATACGTCCAGATACGCCCTGTTTTCGCCTTTTTCTGACCCGGTGCCAGTACCTTTACCGGTGTGTCATCAGTGTGAACCTTGCGGGTGTTCATTACATAACGGTACAGGGCATCATTCACCGGTGTCATTAACTGGCAGCACGCGTCAACCCAGTTGGAGAGTAAGGCCCGGCTCAGTTCGACACCCTGGCGGGCAAAGATTTCACTCTGACGATACAGTGGCAGATGTTCGCAGTATTTTCCCGTTAACACGCGGGCAAGTAACCGGGGCTCGCGATACCACGCTCTATCGGGCGGGACGGCGCCGGTGCTTCAACAATACAGTCACATTTTGTACAGGCTTTTTTTACCCGTTCTGTGCGGATCACTTTCAGGGCACTGCTCACCAGTTCCAGCTGTTCAGCGCTGACTTCCCCCAGATAATCCAGCTCACCGCCACACTCCGGGCAACAGCTTTCTTCTGGCTCCAGGCGGTGTATTTCACGGGGAAGGTGTGCCGGTAACGGACGACGATGGCGCGACTGTCGCAACTGGCGGGGAACCTGAGGATCGTCTTCCCGCCCACTGTAACGATCGCTGTCCTGTTCACGTTGTTTCAGCAGAGCCTCAGCCAGTTCAACTTCACGACGCAGTTTTTCAGAACGGGTACCGAACAGCATCCGGCGCAGTTTTTCTATCTGAGCCCGCAGATGTTCTATTTCCCGTTCATCTTCTTCGATCTTTTCTTCGGCACGTGTCAGTGCAAAGCGCAGGAAGGCTTCCGTCTCTTCAACCAGACTCAGTTGCTGGTCTTTCTGACGGAGGGCTTCAGCCTGCTCAGAGAGCAACCTTTCCAGCTCTGCGATGCGAATGAGGTATTTCTGACTCATGACCGTTTTTATAATGCGGTCAGGAGTTTTTTACAACATTGTCAGTGAGTTACGGCTGGACTGGCTGACGCCAGTCCAGCTTATCGAGGAGCATTGCCAGTTGCGAGCGGGTAATGGATACCTTGCCGTCACGTACCGCAGGCCAGATAAACTGGCCTTCCTCCAGGCGTTTGGTGAACAGGCACAGACCATCAGCATCAGCCCAAAGAATTTTGACGGTGTCACCCCGTCGGCCACGGAAGATAAACAGGTGACCGGAGAAGGGATTATCATTCAGCACATGTTGTACCTGTTCTCCCAGTCCGTTGAAGGATTTACGCATATCGGTAACGCCGGCAACGAGCCAGATACGGGTACCTGATGGGAGTGAGATCATCTTCCCCTCCCGGTCAGTTCACGGATCAACACCGTGAGCAGCTCTGGCGATGGATTTTCCAGCGTCATGTTACCGTGACGGAATTCCACCTTGCAGGAACTGGCACTGACTCTGGTCTGAGTGGAAGTGGATAAAGACGGCGCAATGGCCGCCACAGGTTCTTTCTGCTCATCCGGCGTTATTTCTACAGGTAATAATTCAACGCCAGTGTCAGAAGAGGTCGTTACCGGAAGACGCCGTGAAACACGCCCTTCGTTCTGCCAGAGCCTGAGCCATTTGAAAATAACATTATCATTGACGCCATTTTCACGTGCAATCTGTGCAACACAAGCTCCAGGTTGTGATGCCAGTTCCACCATACGAAGTTTGAATTCATTCGAATAGTTTTTACGAGGTTCTTTTCGCCAGTCCTGTAATTCCATACTTAGATGTCCGTCTATATCAGATGGGCGTCTAAGTTACCAATTCTCGTCTGATGGCTACATACGGCGGTCAGTTTACGCTTACATTTGTTAAAACGTAAGCGCATCATTTAAACCGTCTTTCGCCTCCCTTTCCTGTTTCCGATACTAATGTCCATTTTCGCAGTAAAAGGACATTTAAGATGAATGCACGAAAGGCGGTACTGGCAGATAATCCGGAATTGATCCTGCGTGTGCTATAGCTGAGATTTGACGAGTCACTGTCGTACCCGCGCATTTCTGCGCAGACTGGTGTCAGCAAAACCGCCATTTTTTCTCTGGTGAGGCGATTTCACCAGGTATTCACTGACTGGCCTCTTTCCGGTGAATATTCCTGCGGGCAACTGGCCCGGGCTCTTTTCCCGGGGCGATACCCTTCAGCCCCGACCGTGACTCAGCCTGTGAAAGCAGAGAAACCCCGCCGGAACCGATTTTCACCGGAGTTTAAATGGAGACTGGTTCAGCAAACTCTTTTACCCGGTGCCTGTGTCGCACAAATAGCTCGAGAGAATGGAATTAACGATAACCTGCTCTTTAACTGGCGGCATCTCTGGCGTAACGGTGGCCTGCAACCGCCCGGCGAACATGAAACATCGCTACTTCCCGTGACGTTAACTCCGGAGCCGGATAATAAAATCCCGGCTCCGGCACAGGAACCAGAGCAGATAAATACACCGTCCGACAGTCTGTGCTGTGAGCTGGTCCTGCCGGCAGGAACTCTCAGGCTGAAAGGTGAACTGACACCGGTGTTATTACAGACACTTATCCGCGAAATGAAAGGGAGCAGCCACTGATGATATCTCTCCCTGCCGGTTCGCGTATCTGGCTGGTTGCCGGTATCACCGACATGCGAAATGGCTTTAACGGCCTGGCCTCAAAAGTTCAGAACGTCCTGAAGGATGACCCGTTTTCCGGACACCTGAGGTGTACTGGCAATAGCGGACACTACCATTTGTTCTTTTTTTAAGCAGCCATCTGATGATATTTTTCCCTGAAGGCTGCCGGGGAGATATTTCCCAGACGAGAGTGACGACGCTGACGATTGTAGAAAATCTCAATGTATTCCCGTATTACTGAGATGGCTTCATCCCGGTTATTAAAACGATAGTGGCTCAGGCTCTCATTTTTCAGCGTTCCCCAGA
>NZ_SJWV01000232.1:0-5167 GCF_004352695.1 Escherichia sp. KCJ4928 | reverse complement strand
TTGACAGGGGGCAGAACTCTGAGGGTAAGAAAAGTCAGCAACAACAATCCACTACATCAACAGACCAGCAATCGCGTGCCGAGATACGCTGGAAATACCCGAAGATTGAACTGGCGGATGGTGTGACTGACATCAGTCAGTGATGACTGTTTAGCAAACTATGTTCGACCAGTCAGCATATTTGCTGACTGGTCGAATTAATTAACAATGATGTTAACTCACTCTTTTGCCGGATGCTCTATTTTTGGGTTGTGAGTGTTTTATTTCTAATTGTGTATAAGAAGCATTGATTCGTGCATCGCCATATTTATCTAAATAACAATTTCTGTTTACCAGTCTATGTTGAAAATCAATTTCGTACTGCTCTTCTGCTGAATATTTTTTAAATCTGTCAGCATAGTTTTTTAATAACGTATAGGGGGCGCTGTCAGAATTGCTTTCCCTTTGTTCAATCACTTCCTGGGCTGCCATGCACACAAATGCACCGCAACTTTGGCTTAAATATTGCTGAAGATCGGCATGTAAAAATATTATCTCGGGTTCAGTTAAATGAACTTTTATATTATTATTCGACATTTCTCCCATGAATTCAGAATTAAAACTATTAATGACACGCTTAAGTGAATTTTCTTTATCATGGCCTAGTGCGCGCAATGAGTTGAATATGACGCATTTTATTTGTTGTGTATTATTTTTTTCATTTACTATTTTCTGTAGCGAAACTAATATCCAGTGTCCGCCAGTATTTATGGGGAATAACTGGACTGCTTTCGGCCATGATGGATCGCTCTTAATATTTTCATTGAGAGCGTCTTCCAGGTGAGTTCTGGTGCAGTAGGGGACGTAGAGACCAGTAGGATAATTGACTTCAGTATTTTTTGCATTAGCGGCGATCTTCTGAAGATAGCAATCTATTTCATCTGTGGTTAATTGACGATTTTTATCCCAGAAGTTTGTACCATCACTCAGTTCATTATTCTCATCATTTAAAAGCACCTTCGAAAGCGACTGTTTTTCAGATATAAGAGGAATTTCATCACCGATAATTGTCATTAATTTCGAAGGGGAGAATAGCTTTTTGAACAGGAGATCCTCTGAATTATCCGGACCAGCTGGTTTAAGGGGGGAGTTGGTTGCGGCATGTGCCAAATTATATAATTTTAAACAAGCATTTTTGATAAGTCGGATAATCGATAGGGTCTCATTTGTTGGGTTTCTAACAATATGGTAAAGAATATCTTCAGCTTTTTTTCCAAATTCATCATAGCCTAACGCAATATTATGCAGTAACTCAATGCTTTCTTCATCTCCGGATAACGCTGTTTTTTTAAAGACTGCAGTAATTCCTCGGTCACAGTAAATTTTTCTGCAAATGTCTGACTGAGTTGCGTTTGAGATAATTGACAATAATTGCTGACAACTGTAACCATCATGGGCTCCTTTTAGTTGCAAAGGTTGTGCTGAATCAAGATAAATAGAGGCAACTTATTGCTCTGAATATAGTGCGTGAGGAGATGAATAAATATCAAAAATCGCTCAATATGCCCGTGTGGGTGGATATATGTAGCGCGGGTTGCGATAACAGGGCAAGTTTCGCCCTGTTTTTAATAATAAGCAGAGTTAAACGTTAAACACGGTGAAATCATTCGCTAGTTCAGTCGCCGGGAAAATTGACCTGCATTCACGTAACAGGTGCTGACAACCTTTGTCATCATAGCGCGAGCTGACGTGGGTAATGATTAGCTTACCGACTCCAGCCTCACGGGCTAGTGTCGCAGCCTGGCGTGTAGAGCTATGGCCGCGACTATTGGCTTTGGCTTCCATGGTTATATCCAGCGTCGCTTCGTGCACCATGACATCGACACCTTTAGCCAGGTCAAGTGCGGCATCGCAGGGGCCGGTATCGCCGAAAATAGCGAGCGCTTTACCTGGCACTGGAGCAGCTAAGTAATCTGCGCCGTTAATCTGCCTTCCATCTTCCAGGGTGATTGTTTTGCCCGCTTTTAATTCCTGAAACAGTGGGCCAGGCGGCACGCCAGCAGCTTTTAATGCCTGGGCATTTAATGCACCCGGTTTATCATGTTCTTCAATACGATAGCCATAACATTCCAGTGGGTGTTCCAGCGGATAAGCGGTTACTTTGCGCAGGCCATCATCGAGAATTTCGCCAGCGCCAATTTCGACAATTTCCAGCGGATAATCGGTCCATGAGCCGCTAATCCGCAGCGCGGTTTCCACAAATTCACGGATACCTTGCGGACCATAAATCGTTAAGGGTTGGATAATGCCTGACATAGAACGACTGCACAGCAAGCCGGGTAAACCAAAAAGATGATCGCCATGAAGGTGACTGATAAAAATCTTGTCCAGTTTTCCAGGGTTAAAGGCGGTATGCAGTAGCTGATGCTGGGTGCCTTCACCGCAGTCAAACAACCAAAGTCCGCTCTGGGTCGGATGTTGCAGGTTAAGCAATATTGCCGTGACATTGCGCGTGCGGGTTGGCACACCGGCTGAAGTACCTAAAAAAATTAATTCCATGAGTTCATCACGTTTCAAAAAATATTCCGGCTAGTATAAGGCATACATCTAAAAGGAGAGCATTATGATTGAATGGCAAGATCTGCATCACTCTGAATTATCGGTTTCCCAGCTTTATGCCTTATTACAACTGCGTTGCGCGGTGTTTGTTGTCGAGCAGAATTGCCCTTATCAGGATATCGATGGTGATGATTTGACGGGGGATAATCGCCATATTCTCGGTTGGAAAAATGATGAACTGGTGGCGTATGCGAGGATTCTGAAAAGTGATGATGATCTTGAGCCGGTCGTTATAGGTCGGGTGATTGTCAGTGAAGCGTTGCGTGGCGAAAAAGTGGGGCAGCAGCTGATGAGTAAAACACTCGAAACATGTACGCATCACTGGCCTGATAAGCCTGTTTACCTCGGGGCGCAGGCGCATCTGCAAAACTTCTACCAGAGTTTCGGTTTTATCCCTGTGACGGAGGTCTATGAAGAAGATGGTATCCCACACATTGGGATGGCACGCGAGGTAATTCAGGCGTAATCAACAACCCTTGTCTATAGTTAGTGACAGGTTTTACGCAAATGGAGAACGAGAATGTCTAATCAGTTTGGTGATACACGTATCGATGACGACCTGACGCTGCTTAGTGAAACACTGGAAGAGGTGCTCCGCTCCTCTGGCGATCCCGCCGATCAGAAATATGTTGAGCTAAAAGCGCGTGCAGAAAAAGCGCTGGATGATGTGAAAAAACGGGTTAGCCAGGCTTCAGACAGTTATTACTATCGGGCGAAGCAGGCAGTTTATCGTGCTGATGACTACGTCCACGAAAAACCCTGGCAAGGAATTGGTGTGGGCGCGGCCGTTGGGCTGGTACTAGGACTGTTGCTGGCACGCCGTTAAAACCTCCCTACACCGGGGTACTGCATTTTTTTTGTAGTACCCCGTATAATGTGAGGCTTTTAACAGGGAGAGGTCCGCGTGCAATCACTTACTACGGCGCTGGAAAATCTACTGCGCCATTTGTCGCAAGAGATTCCGGCGACACCCGGCATTCGGGTTATCGATATTCCTTTCCCTCTCAAAGACGCTTTTGATGCCTTGAGCTGGCTGGCCAGTCAGCAAACGTACCCGCAATTCTACTGGCAACAACGTAATGGTGATGAAGAAGCTGCCGTCCTGGGCGCGATTACCCGTTTTACGTCGTTGGACCAGGCACAACGTTTTCTTCGCCAGCACCCGGAACACGCCGACTTACGCATTTGGGGGCTGAATGCTTTTGACCCGTCGCAGGGCAATTTACTTTTACCCCGCCTGGAATGGCGACGCTGTGGCGGTAAAGCCACGCTGCGGCTGACGCTATTCAGCGAAAGCTCCCTTCAGCACGATGCGATTCAGGCAAAAGAATTTATCGCCACACTGGTGAGTATCAAGCCCTTGCCTGGGTTACATTTAACCACCACGCGAGAACAACACTGGCCGGACAAAACGGGCTGGACGCAATTAATCGAACTGGCAACGAAAACCATCGCCGAAGGTGAGCTCGACAAAGTGGTGCTCGCTCGGGCAACTGACCTGCATTTCGCAAGTCCGGTCAACGCGGCGGCGATGATGGCTGCCAGTCGTCGACTGAATCTGAATTGCTACCATTTTTACATGGCCTTTGATGGCGAAAATGCTTTTCTTGGCTCTTCACCGGAACGGTTATGGCGGCGGCGTGACAAAGCGCTGCGTACTGAAGCGCTGGCGGGAACAGTAGCAAATAATCCTGATGATAAGCAGGCGCAGCAGTTAGGAGAGTGGCTGATGGCGGATGATAAAAACCAGCGCGAGAACATGCTGGTGGTGGAAGATATCTGCCAACGATTACAGGCCGATACCCAGACGCTGGATGTTTTACCGCCGCAGGTACTGCGTCTGCGTAAAGTGCAGCATCTTCGCCGCTGTATCTGGACTTCACTCAACAAAGCGGATGATGTGATCTGTTTACATCAGTTGCAGCCAACGGCAGCAGTTGCTGGCTTACCGCGCGATCTGGCGCGACAGTTTATCGCCCGTCACGAACCGTTCACCCGAGAATGGTACGCCGGTTCTGCGGGCTATCTCTCATTACAACAAAGCGAATTCTGCGTTTCCCTGCGCTCAGCAAAAATTAGCGGCAATGTCGTGCGATTATATGCTGGCGCGGGCATTGTCCGTGGTTCCGACCCCGAGCAAGAGTGGCAGGAAATCGACAACAAAGCGGCAGGGCTGCGTACTTTATTACAGATGGAATAGTAATGAGTCGCATCATTACCGATTCATATCAATAATCTATTTTTGTAGCTCCTTATACTTAGCCGCAATATTGATACCGGACAAACTCATGTCAGTAAGCGCATTTAACCGACGCTGGGCGGCGGTCATTCTGGAAGCATTAACGCGTCACGGCGTCAGACACATCTGTATCGCCCCTGGCTCGCGTTCTACACCGTTAACGTTAGCGGCGGCGGAGAATTCCACATTCATTCACCACACCCATTTCGATGAGCGTGGACTGGGACATCTGGCGCTGGGGCTGGCGAAAGTCAGCAAGCAGCCGGTGGCGGTGATTGTGACCTCCGGCACGGCGGTAGCAAATCTCTATCCGGCACTGATTGAAGCTGG
>NZ_SJWV01000231.1:0-5259 GCF_004352695.1 Escherichia sp. KCJ4928 | reverse complement strand
ATACAACAAAGTTTGAATTATTCAATTTATAGCAGCACAACCAAACGCCAAAAAATAATAACCAAGAGCTATAAATATAGATTAAAAATATTTTCAGTGAATATGAAATTATTGCTATTTCTATTACAAAGATGTCCTGGTCTCTCTTTCATTCTCTTCTTGTCAACATCACGACAACTTTCGTAAAACACTCCTGCCCCGCTTCAGGTATACTGTGCACCTTAATTCCACAAACATCAGGCAGACCATGACAGACTTAATCCAACGCCCTCGTCGCCTGCGCAAATCTCCTGCGCTGCGCGCTATGTTTGAAGAGACAACACTTAGCCTTAACGACCTGGTGTTGCCGATCTTTGTTGAAGAAGAAATTGACGACTACAAAGCCGTTGAAGCCATGCCAGGCGTGATGCGCATTCCAGAGAAACATCTGGCACGCGAAATTGAACGCATCGCCAACGCCGGTATCCGTTCCGTAATGACTTTTGGCATCTCTCACCATACCGATGAAACCGGCAGCGACGCCTGGCGGGAAGATGGACTGGTGGCGCGTATGTCGCGCATCTGCAAGCAGACTGTGCCAGAAATGATCGTCATGTCAGACACTTGTTTCTGTGAATACACTTCTCACGGTCACTGCGGTGTGCTGTGCGAGCATGGCGTCGACAACGACGCGACTCTGGAAAATTTAGGCAAGCAAGCCGTGGTTGCAGCTGCTGCAGGCGCAGACTTCATCGCCCCTTCCGCCGCGATGGACGGCCAGGTACAGGCGATTCGTCAGGCGCTGGACGCTGCAGGCTTTAAAGATACGGCGATTATGTCGTATTCGACCAAGTTCGCCTCTTCCTTTTATGGCCCGTTCCGTGAAGCTGCCGGAAGCGCATTAAAAGGCGACCGCAAAAGCTATCAGATGAACCCAATGAACCGTCGCGAGGCGATTCGTGAGTCACTGCTGGATGAAGCCCAGGGCGCAGACTGCCTGATGGTTAAACCTGCTGGAGCGTACCTCGACATCGTGCGTGAGCTGCGTGAACGTACTGAATTGCCGATTGGCGCGTATCAGGTGAGCGGTGAGTACGCGATGATTAAGTTCGCCGCGCTGGCGGGTGCTATAGATGAAGAGAAAGTCGTGCTCGAAAGCTTAGGTTCAATTAAGCGTGCGGGTGCGGATCTGATTTTCAGCTACTTTGCGCTGGATTTGGCTGAGAAGAAGATTCTGCGTTAATTTTTTTCCTCTCAGAAAGGGGGAGTTAACCTGTTGAAAGTACGGTGAACGCCCCCTCACCCTAACCCTCTCCCCAAGGGGGCGAGGGAACCGTCCGCACTCGTATCACCCCGCCCGATAAAACGGTTTATCCCCAAGGATCGTCGCCCGATGCATAATCCGCCGCTGTGGCAGGTAATCGGCATTGGCATAGTGCTGAGTCACGCGGTTATCCCAAATCGCAATATCATTCGGTTGCCAGCGCCAACGCACCTGAAACTCCGGTTTAGTGATATGGGCGAATAAAAAGCCTAACAAGGCTTCGCTCTCTTTCTCGCTGACATCGACAATTCGCGTAGTAAAGCCTTCATTCACAAACAGCGCCTGTTTACCGCTCACCGGATGCGTTCGCACCACCGGATGTAGCAACGGAGGATTTTTCGCGACCGCCTCGCGCCAGCGTTGATGTTCCTCCTCGGTTTTGCGGTATTTGTATTCCGGGAACGATTTACGGAAATCATGCTCCGCACGCAGCCCGCTCAGCAGCTGGCGGAAGGGAACAGAGAGCGCCTCATAGGCCGCAATACCGCTGGTCCAGAGCGTATCACCGCCGGTCGAAGGTAACTCTTTAGCTGCCAGAATCGCCCCTGCGGGTGGCGTTTCAATAAATGTCACATCGGTATGCCAGTTGTCGTTATCCGGCGGATTATCGTTATGGGTATCCAGCACGATGATCTCGTCAACCCCTTCGGCATGAGGGTAAACAGGGTGAATATGCAGTTCGCCAAAACGCTGGGCCAGCGCGCGTTGCTGCTGCGGCGTAATAGTTTGATCGCGCAGAAACACCACCTGATGGCGCAGCACCGCATGGTAAAGCTGTTCAAACTGATTATCGCTTAACGGGCGCGTCAGGTCGGCACCCGAAATTTGTGCGCCGATATACGGCCCCAGCGGGGTAATGCTCAGACGTTCACTCATTGTACTTCTCCATGCCAGGGCGTCAGACGGCGCTGTAACGCGCGCAAACCCAGTTCTAAAAGAAAGGCGATAATCGCAATCACCGCGATTCCCGCCAGCACCACGTCAGTCGCGAGAAATTCACCCGCTGACTGAACCATAAATCCTAAACCGCGCGTCGCGGCAATCAGCTCCGCCGCTACCAGCGTAGACCAGCCCACACCCAGACCAATGCGTAATCCGGTGAGGATTTCCGGCAGCGCGCCGGGCAAAATGACAAACCACAGCACCTGCGCACGGCTGGCACCCAGCGACTGGGCGGCACGAATGCGAACCTGCTGCGCGCTTTTCACCCCCGCCAGCGCCGACATCGCCACCGGTGCAAAAATCGCTAAATAGATCAGTAAGATCTTCGAGGTTTCACCAATACCAAACCAGATCACCATCAGCGGCAAATAAGCCAGCGGCGGCACGGGACGATAAAGTTCGATTACCGGATCCAGAATGCCGCGCACCGTCGGGCTTAGCCCCATGGCGATCCCGACCGGAATACCGATCACCACCGCCGCGAGTAGCGCCAGCACAATGCGCGTCAGGCTGGCTGCCAGATGCTGCCACAGCGTGGCGTCCATAAATCCCTGCGGTCCGGCAATGGTGAGCAGTTTTGCCAGTACTTGTTGCGGCGGCGGCAAAAACAGCGGGCTAATCAGTTGCAGCGCCGCCACCGTCCACCATACAGTGAGTAAAACCGCTAACGTGCCAATGCTTAAGGTCACCTGACGCGAGAGCGGCCAGCGCCATTTCAGCCGCCGCGAATGCAGTTTTTCATTAATGAGCACACTCATGAGAACGCCTCCCGTTGCTCAAATACGCGGCTTAAAACATATTCGCGCATGGCGATGAATTGTGGATCGGACTTGATGCTGCGGCTCGACTCTCCCGCAACAAAGCGGCGAGCAAAGTTGAGCGGCAGCCGCTCCAGCACACGGCCAGGGCCGGATGAAAGCAGAACCAGTTCAGTCGCCATAAACACCGCTTCTTCTATATCGTGGGTAATCAACAGCACCTGCTTGCCCGTCTCCTGCCAGAGTTTCAGCAGCAGAGTTTGCATCTGGTCGCGGGTGAAGGCGTCCAGCGCACCAAACGGTTCGTCGAGTAATAACAGCTGGGGATTCGCCGCCAGCGCGCGGGCAATCCCCACCCGCTGACGTTGACCACCGGAAAGCTGCCAGATATAGCGTTTTTCTGCGCCTTCCAGCCCCACTTTTTTCAGCATCTGGTGCGCGATTTCCAGTCGCTGCATTTTCTCTATACCTGCCAATTGCAGGCCGAACGCCACGTTGTCCTGTACATTGCGCCACGGTAGTAGCCCTTCATTCTGAAAAACCACCCCGCGCTCTGCTCCCGGTCCCTCAATACGCTTACCCGCCAGTTGAATGCTGCCATGCTGATAAGGCACAAAACCGGCAATCAGATTCAGCAGGGTGGTTTTACCGCAGCCGGACGGCCCCAGCACCACCAGTAGCTCGCCGCTTTCCAGCGTCAGGTTGATATCTTCCAGTACCGGTTTGCCGCCATAATCGGCGTAAAGATGAGAGATTTGCAGCATCTGCGCCTCCTTTTATTGCACGAAGCGCGAGGTAACGTACTGGCTGTAATCATTCGCTACAGCCGGGACCTTGCCCTGCTCTTTCAAAAACTGCGCGGTGTCGATGATCGCTTTGTTCACCGGTCCGGTCAGTTCTACCGTTTGTTGCTGCGGCGTCAGATAGGTATTCCCCTTCACCAGCCCCGGAACGTCACCTTCCGGCACGCCGCTTAAACGCGCCAGTTTGCTGATGTTTTCCGGCTGTTTCAGCCACGCGTCTGGGTTAGCAATGTACGGTTGCTGAGCATCGATGGCGCTTTTAGCGAACGCTTTCACGACCTCAGGATGTTTCTCGGCAAAATCTTTGCGCACCACCCAGACGTCCAGCGTTGGCGCACCCCACTGCCCGACCTGTTCAGAATCGGTCAACACCTTGCCGTCTTTTTCCAGGGCGTTAACCGCCGGTGCCCAGACATAAGCACCATCAATATCACCCCGCTGCCATGCGGCGATAATCGCGGGCGGCTGCAGGTTCACAATCTCCACTTGCCCGGGTTTAATCCCCCAGTGTTTCAGCGCCGCCAGCAGGCTGTAGTGGGTGGTGGAGATAAACGGTACGGCTATGCGTTTGCCAATCAGATCTTCCGGTTTGCTGATAGTTTTCTTTACCACCAGCGCTTCGGAGTTACCCAGTTTTGACGCCAGCAAGAAAACTTCAATCGGCACCTGTTGGCTGGCTGCAACCGCTAACGGGCTGGAACCGAGGTTGCCGATTTGCACATCGCCAGAAGCCAGCGCCCGCACGATGCTGGCTCCGCTGTCAAACTTACGCCAGTCCACGGTTGCTCCGCTTTCTTTAGCAAAGGTGTTGTCGGCCTGAGCCACTTTCGCCGGTTCGGCTGAGGTTTGATACGCCACGGTGACGTTCACCGCCTGTGCCTGAAAAGCGATGAATGCCAGTGCGGCAAGAAGTGTGTTACGCGATGAAATTGCCATGATTGTCTGCTCCCCTGTCTTGTTATGGGAGCAGTATTCAGGAATAAAAACATTCATTAAAAGAATTAGTCGTTATCGCACAGATGATTTTATTCTTAGCAAAAAAACGGCTAAGGAAAGATTAAATATGCAATTACTCCGTTCTAACAATTGGGAAAATTACTACACTTCATTTTAGTGATGCATAAACAACCACATTACGAGATTTATGACTTCATTATTTCTATCAATATCAATACATATAATAAAACTATTATATTCGCATTGTATATATCACTGTATCATTCTCAATCACTCGCATATTACATTCACATAATGTATATAAACAATACTTGTTCACAGAACATATTTTTTAAATGCAATTAATTGACAAACTAAATCACATCTAAATACAATGTATAAAACAAAATAACTATACATACCAAACATACAAACACTTAACATATGAATTGCATAAAAACATTACCCAGTCGAACCTCCGGGTCTGAAAGCCCTTGCTTTTCAGTCATTAGCAACA
>NZ_SJWV01000230.1:0-5294 GCF_004352695.1 Escherichia sp. KCJ4928 | reverse complement strand
CTTAATAACTTCTTACAAAGTCTATTCTTAATACCGTAGATATTTATTCATCTTACCCTGTGCACCAAAAGCAAAAACTCACTGACGCGGGTTTGAAACTGATGGCAACCGCAAAAATGCCTGATGCGCTACGCTTATCAGGCCTACACCATCTCTGCAATATATTGAATTTGCGTGCTTTTGTAGGCAGGATAAGGCGTTCACGCCGCATCCGGCATGAATAAAGCGCACTCAACAATCTGAAACCCGCCGGAACGGTTTATTACGTACATCAGGTGAAACTGACCGATAAGCCGCTTTCTTTTGGGTATAGCGTCGTGGACAGTCATTCATCTTTCTGCCCCTCCAAAAGCAAAAACCCGCCGGTTTACGCTGGCGGGTTTTCGTTAAATCAGGTGAAACTGACCGATAAGCCGGGTTCTGTCGTGGACAGTCATTCATCTAGGCCAGCAATCGCTCACTGGCTCAAGCAGCCTACCCGGGTTCAGTACGGGCCGTACCTTATGAACCCCTATTTGGCCTTGCTCCGGGTGGAGTTTACCGTGCCACGGACTGTTACCAGCCGCGCGGTGCGCTCTTACCGCACCCTTTCACCCTTACCTGATCCCGCTTGCGCGGGCCATCGGCGGTTTGCTCTCTGTTGCACTGGTCGTGGGTTTCCCCCCCAGGCGTTACCTGGCACCCTGCCCTATGGAGCCCGGACTTTCCTCCCCTCCGCCCGTCTCCCCCGAAGAGGACGACGACGAAGCGGCGACTGTCTGGTCAGCTTCGGCGCGCAGTATAGAGGGTTTGCGCGCCCTTGTCACCCCGCGTTGCGCATTCCAATCGCCAGTGTCGCGGCGATATTACGTGAAGCACGGCAGATATTGTCATAAGCCCCGCGGAATGCTTCGTCCAACGTACCTATGCTGGTCAATACGCTGAAGACCGCATCGATGCCATGCTGATGTACAACGCCAACATCATCGGTCAGGCTACCCGCAATGCCAATCACCGGTTTATGGTACTTCTTCGCCACGTTTGCAACGCCAATCGGTACCTTGCCGTGAATACTCTGGCTGTCAATACGCCCTTCACCGGTGATCACCAGCGTACAATCGTGAATATGTTCCTCCAGATTCAGCGCCGTAGTGACGATTTCAATACCACTTTTCAGTTCCGCACCAAGAAACGCCATCAGCGCCGCACCCATACCGCCCGCAGCTCCTGCGCCGGGGACATCTTTCACATCAACATGCAGCGCTTTTTTAATGACATCGGCATAGTGAGAGAGGTTATTGTCCAGCTCAACAATCATCGCTTCACTGGCTCCCTTTTGTGGGCCAAAGATGCGCGATGCGCCGTTATCGCCCACCAGCGGATTGGTGACATCACAAGCGACGCGAATGACGCAATCTTTTAAGCGCGGATCGAGGCCGGAAATATCAATATCATTCAGAGTATTAAGACTACCGCCGCCAAAACCAATTTCATTGCCGTTGGCGTCGCATAATTTCGCCCCCAGCGCCTGTACCATGCCTGCGCCGCCATCATTTGTAGCGCTACCGCCAATGCCGATAATAATGTTTGTCGCGCCGCTCTCCAGCGCCTGCAGGATTAACTCGCCTGTGCCGCGTGAAGTGGTCACGAGTGGATCGCGTTTTTCCGCAGGTACCAGCTCCAGCCCACTGGCCGCCGCCATTTCAATAAACGCGGTTTTGCCATCGCCGGAGATCCCCCAACTGGCATTCACTTTCTCGCCCAGCGGCCCTGTAACCCAGGCGTGACGTTCAGAACCCTGGGTGGCTGCAATCATCGCTTCCACCGTTCCTTCGCCACCGTCGGCAACCGGAATAGAAACGTACTGTGCATCAGGAAAAATTTCCCGAAATCCTTTTTCTATCGCCTGCGCAACCTCGCTGGCAGATAAACTTTCTTTATAAGTGTCTGGGGCGATTACGATTTTCATACCTATGCCTGTTACCACATGACGCCGGAGGGCGTTTCTCTTATTCGGCCTGGATTCCAGGCCCGGATTGCAATACGCCATCCGGGCACGACGTCATTAACGAGTAACTACGACTTTCGCCAGTTTTTCGTAGTAGCACGCCAGGGCGCTATGATCCGCCGTTCCTAAACCATCTGCTCGCAGTGCCTGCATCATCTCCATAACCGCAGCTGTGAGCGGCAGTTGCGCGCCGACGCCGTGGGAAGTATCCAGCGCATTTGCCAGATCCTTAATATGCAGATCAATACGGAAGCCCGGCTTGAAGTTGCGGTCCATCACCATCGGCGCTTTGGCATCCAGCACGGTACTGCCCGCCAGTCCACCGCGAATTGCCTGATACACCAGGTCCGGGTTAACGCCCGCTTTGGTTGCCAGCGTTAGCGCTTCTGACATCGCGGCAATATTCAGCGCCACAATGACCTGATTTGCCAGTTTGGTGACGTTACCTGCACCGATTTCCCCGGTATGCACCACGGAACCCGCCATCGCTTTCATCAAATCATAGTATTTGTCGAAAATAGCCTTGTCGCCGCCCACCATCACTGACAGCGTACCGTCGATGGCTTTCGGTTCACCGCCGCTCACCGGAGCATCCAGCATATCAATGCCTTTCGCTTTCAGCGCTTCGCTGATTTCACGGCTTGCCAGCGGTGCGATAGAACTCATATCGATCAATACCGTACCTGGCTTCGCGCCTTCAATGATGCCATTCTCACCCAGCGCCACCTCTTTCACATGAGGGGAGTTTGGCAGCATGGTTATGATGACGTCGCACTGTTCAGCGATCGCTTTAGCCGTAGACGCTGTTTCTGCACCTGCAGCAATCACGTCAGCAATAGCTTCTGGGTTACGGTCAGCAACCACCAGCGAGTAACCTGCTTTCAGAAGGTTTTTACTCATTGGTTTACCCATAATCCCCAGGCCAATAAAACCAACTTTCATAGTCATATCAATCATCTCTCTTGTTGCGGTGGTGGTTATTTTTTAAAGGTATCAGCCAGTTTCTGAGTGGCAGAGCGGAAGACGCCAAGATCGCTGCCGACAGCCACAAACGTCGCGCCCCATTCCAGATAACGACGCGCATCGGCTTCGACCGGCGCGAGAATACCGCTGGGTTTGCCGTGCGCACTGGCACGGTTAAAAATGTGCTGAATTGCTTTTTGTACATCCGGGTGCGAGGCATTGCCGAGATGGCCTAATGCCGCAGCCAGATCGCTGGGGCCGACGAAGATACCGTCTACACCTTCGGTAGCGGCAATGGCATCGACGTTATCTACGCCCTGCTGACTTTCTATCTGGACCAGAATGGTGATGTTCTTGTTCGACTGAGCGAAATAATCCGCCACGGTGCCAAACATATTGGCGCGGTGAGAAACGGAGACGCCGCGAATGCCTTCCGGTGGGTAACGGGTTGATGCCACCGCCTGCTCTGCTTCCTCTTTTGTTTCTACAAAAGGAATCAGGAAGTTATAGAAACCGATATCCAGAAGACGCTTAATAATTACCGGCTCGTTGGTCGGCACTCGCACTACTGGCGCGCTGGCGCTGCCTTTCAGGGCCATTAACTGCGGAATAAACGTGGAGATATCGTTTGGCGCATGTTCGCCATCCAGCACCAGCCAGTCAAACCCAGCCAAACCAAGAACTTCAGTGCTAATCGGGTTAGAGAGTGCTGACCAGCAACCAATTTGTACCTGTTTCGCAGCCAGTGCGGCTTTGAATTTATTCGGGAAAACATCGTTATTCATCGCTTATACCTTTGCTTATTTCTGCAATTCCATACGTTTAATGTCGCCAACTACGAAGAGGTAGCAGACCATCGCCATCAGCGCTGAACATCCCACGAAAACCAGTGCTGCATTGAAGGAGTGCAGTTCACTTACCAGGTAGCCAATCACCAGTGGAGTGACAATGGAGGCAACATTGCCAAAGACGTTAAAGACGCCGCCACAGAGGCCAACAATCTCTTTCGGCGCGGTGTCAGAAATCACCGGCCAGCCCAGAGCACCAAATCCTTTGCCAAAAAAAGCCAGCGCCATCAGCATGACCACCAGCGTGGTGTTGTTGGTGTAGTTACATAAGATGATGGTGGAAGCCAGCAACATTCCCAGCACAATCGGTAGCTTACGTGCCAGGGTCAGGGATAAACCGCGTTTGATCAGATAATCCGAGAAGACACCTCCCAGCACGCCGCCCGCAAAACCACACAGTGCCGGAATCGAGGCGACCAGACCCACTTTCAGAATCGACATGCCTTTTTCCTGCACCAGATAAATCGGGAACCAGGTGAGGAAGAACCAGGTGATGGTGTTGATAAAATATTGTCCGAAAAATACGCCCAACATCATGCGGTTAGAGAGCAATTGCTTGATGTAATGCAGTTTGGGACCGCTTGCTGCCGCGCTGCCCGGCTTTTTGTGGTCCATATCGACCACCGCGCCATTTTCAGAGATAAACTTCAGCTCTTCCGCAGACATACGTGGGTGATCTGTCGGGTTATGAATCAATTTGATCCACAGCGCCGTCAGCACAAAACCAATCACCCCCATAACGGTAAAGACGTGCTCCCAGCCCCAGGCGAAAGTCAGCCAGCCAAGCAGAGGCGAAAAGAGCGCCAGCGAGAAATATTGCGCCGAGTTAAAGATGGCGGAGGCAGTACCACGTTCTTTCGTCGGGAACCAGGCGGCGACAATACGGGCGTTCGCCGGGAATGATGGCGCTTCCGAGAAGCCGAGCATAAAGCGCATAAAGAACATGGAGATCCCTGCCCAGGCCAGCGGGAACATATCAACAAAGCCTTGCAGGAAAGTGAATAGCGACCAGAAAAAGAGGCTATAGGTATAAACTTTTTTCGAGCCAAACTTATCAAGCAGCCAGCCGCCGGGGATTTGCATCAGCAAGTAGGCCCAGCCAAAAGCAGAAAAGATGTAACCCATCGAAACCGCACTTAACTGCAACTCTTTTGCCACTTCGGTACCAGCAATAGACAGCGTTGCACGATCGGCGTAGTTAACGGCGGTAACAATAAAAATAATCAGTAATATTAAATAGCGGGTATGCACGCCTTTCTTTTTTTCGTCAACGGTGTCCAGAATCATTTTATTTACCTCGGGTACTTATGCTGATTTTTATTATTATGGGGAAGGTGTTATTTATGAGTTTCATTTATGCCGTAACGGCAATGAACTCGGGAATTAGTATAAGCAGCGCGAGAATAATAATCATTGTGCAAATGCTAATTTAATTAATACTATTTAAATATTATTTTGAGCATATGCACATAAGGTTGCGCGCTAAAGCACAGATT
>NZ_SJWV01000022.1:0-40358 GCF_004352695.1 Escherichia sp. KCJ4928 | reverse complement strand
ATCTATTTCTGTATTTAGCAAAGAAGAAAAAATACCTTATCTCATCCAGGCTTGGGTAGATCCATTTAATAAAGAGGATAAAAGCAAAGCGCCGTTTACCGTTATTCCGCCAGTATCACGATTAGAACCTTCGCAAGAAAAAATATTACGCATTATTCACACCAAAGGTGTGTCATTGCCTGATGATCGCGAGTCAGTCTTCTGGCTGAATATTAAAAATATTCCGCCATCAGCGAGCAACAAAGCGACGAACTCGCTGGAAATAGCAGTAAAAACGCGTATCAAGCTGTTCTGGCGACCAGCAAATATCCGCCTTATTCCCGAAGATGCTGCGCCGAAAGTGAAATGGCGCCGGGAAGGGCGAAATCTGATAGCAGAGAATCCCAACCCAATTCATATCAGTGTGATGGATGTCATCGTTGATGGCCATGATGTGCCCCTCAATATGATCCGTCCTTTTGAAACGCTCACGTTACCTTTACCTGCTAATTCTGCGGGAGGCCAAATGACCTGGCGATTTATTAATGATTACGGCGCAGTCAGTGACCCGATAAAAATGACGCTGTAAGCAAGGGATAAGGATAGGCGTATTATGATGACGACCAGAATAGTGGTTGGCCTCACGGCAGGGACGTGTCTGATTTTCTCGCAAAACCTGATGGCCGAGGTCAGTGTATTCAATCCGGCGCTTCTGGAAATCGACCATCAATCCGGAGTCGATATTCGCCAGTTTAATCGGGCAAACCTGATGCCCCCAGGTGTTTATAGCGTTGATATTTTTATCAACGGTAAAATGTTTGAACGTCAGGATGTGACATTTGTTCAGGATAATCCAGATGCTGATCTGCACGCTTGCTTTATTGCCATTAAAAAAACACTGTCCTCCTTTGGCATAAAAGTTGATGCGCTCAAATCGTTCAATGATGTGGATGAGACGGTTTGCCTCGATCCTGCTCCACGTATTGAAGGCTCATCCTGGCAGTTTGACAGTGATAAATTGCAGCTGAATATATCCATTCCCCAAATCTACATGGACGCGATGGCTTATGATTACATCAGCCCCACGCGTTGGGATGAGGGGATTAACGCGCTCACCATCAACTACGATTTTTCTGGTTCACATACACTACGTTCAGATTATGGTTCACAAGAGACAGATACCAGTTATCTCAATCTGCGCAATGGACTGAATATTGGACCGTGGCGGCTACGTAATTACAGTACTTTAAACACCAGCGATGGCCGTGCGGAATACAACTCCATTAGTACCTGGATACAGCGCGATATTGCCGCGTTAAGAAGCCAGATTATGATTGGTGATACGTGGACGGCGAGCGATATTTTCGACAGTACGCAAATTCGCGGCGCGCGTTTGTATACTGATAACGATATGCTACCCGCCAGCCAGAATGGCTTTGCTCCTGTGGTTCGTGGGATTGCAAAGTCCAACGCCACCGTCATCATTCGGCAGAATGGCTACGTGATTTATCAGTCAGCCGTTCCACAAGGTGCTTTTGAGATCACCGATCTCAACACCGCCAGTACAGGTGGCGATTTGGACGTAACCATCAAAGAAGAAGACGGTAGCGAACAACGATTCACCCAACCTTATGCTTCATTGGCGATTCTTAAACGTGAAGGTCAGACAGATGTTGATGTCAGCGTGGGTGAATTGCGCGATGAAGACGGATTTACACCGGACGTCCTTCAGGCGCAAATACTTCATGGTTTTTCCCACGGGATCACTTTATATGGAGGTATGCAGGCTGCTGAAAATTATGGTTCTGCAGCTCTGGGTGTCGGTAAAGATCTTGGCGCTTTGGGCGCAATTTCTTTCGATGTGACACATGCTCGTGCGAATTTTAGCCATGATGATACAGAAACGGGTCAGTCATATCGCTTTCTCTATTCAAAACGATTTGACGACACAGACACTAGCTTGCGCCTGGTTGGCTATCGTTACTCCACCGAGGGCTACTATACCCTCAATGAGTGGGCATCGCGGCGCAACAGCCCTGAAGACTTTTGGGAAACAGGTAACCGACGTAGTCGCGTGGAGGGAACGCTAACGCAGTCGTTGGGGAGAGATTATGGCAATTTATACCTGACATTAAGCCGGCAACAATACTGGCATACCGATGATGTCGAACGATTAATGCAATTTGGCTACAGCAGTAGCTGGAAGCGTCTCTCGTGGAACGTCTCCTGGAGTTATTCCAATACTGCCAGACAGGGGACGGGGAACAACCATGCCAGTGATAACACCAGTGAGCAGATCTACATGCTCTCTTTATCTGTTCCTTTATCGGGCTGGTGGGGTAATAGTTACGCCACCTATTCTGTTTCGCAAAACGATAATTCCGGTAGCTCACATCAACTCGGACTCAGCGGTACGGCGCTGGAAAGAAATAACCTTTCATGGAATTTAATGCAGTCCTATAACAGTCATGATGATGAGGTTGGCGGTAATATGTCCCTGACCTATGATGGCTCTTATGGCACGGTGAACGGCAGCTATAACTACAGCCAAAATTCCCAGAGGCTGAATTATGGTATCAGAGGGGGAATTCTGGCACACAGCGAAGGGGTAACGTTAAGTCAGGAGTTAGGTGAAACTATTGCTCTTGTTAAAGCACCTGGGGCCGCCGGGTTAGAAATAGATAATATGCGCGGTGCTGCGACGGACTGGCGCGGCTATACGGTCAAGACACAGCTAAACCCTTATGATGAAAATCGGGTAGCAATCAGCGATAACTATTTCTCGAAGTCGAATATAGAACTTGATAATACCGTCGTTACGATGGTTCCCACGCGTGGTGCAGTGGTTAAAGCGGAGTTTGTGACTCATGTGGGTTATCGCGTTCTCTTCAGAGTGTTAAATGCAAATGGTAAACCGGTACCTTTTGGAGCCATTGCTGCGATACAAGATGCAAGTTTGGCAGATTCAGGAATTGTCGGTGACCGTGGCGAACTTTATCTTTCTGGTCTACCAGAAAAAGGACAGGTTACGTTATCCTGGGGAGAAAACGCCTCAACAAAATGCATCTTCAATTATTCACTTTCGACACCAGAAAGTGAGAGCGGATTAATTGAACTGGGTGTGACATGTCATTAAAAGGATTTTTATGAACAAGTATATCAAACAGTGGTGCTTTGCTGTGTTTATGCTCTCGTTAAGTAGTGTAGCACTTGCAGCTCCTAAAGGTATCTGTACCCCTGATAATGGCGTATTTCACAGTACGCTTGATTTCTCGGGATATCTTATTACCGCGAACGAAAATAAGGTTGGAACGACATTTAACACCACTGTAACTAATGGATCCTCATATCCTGGACGCTGTCATTGTGATACTGGTAACGTAGGAGAATTCCCCTATATCTATTATACGTCAAAAATAAACCAGGCATTAACTTATGCTGGGGTTCACTCTAATATTAATTATTATGATCTTAATCCGAACCTTGATGTTGGGATTGCTATAGATATTCTTGGGGTTGGGTATGTGAATGCACCTTTTGAATATCATGCTAACAACCCGTCTGGTAATACAAAGTACAATTGCAACCGCATTGAACCTTTAAGTATATCTAGTGGGGCTAAAGCGATAGTATATTTTTATATCAAGAAGACATTTGCAGGAAAATTGATTATTCCTGAAACAAAGATAGTGACATTGTATGGAACAATTAGCCGTGACACCCCGGTGGATTACTCACAGCCGATGGCTGATGTTTATATTCGGGGCGATATTACAGCTCCGCAAAGTTGCGAAATAAATAATTTACAGCCAGTTTATTTTGATTTTAAAGAAATACCAGCTGCAGATTTTTCATCTGTTGTTGGAAGTGCGGTAACAACACATAAAATTACTAAAACGGTCACTATTGAGTGTGAAAACCTGGGGATACTGAATACCGATGATATCAGTACGTCTTTTTATGCTACCGAACCCAATACGGACAATTCAATGGTCGTAACTTCAAACTCTAACGTGGGGATAAAAATTTACGACAAAAATAATAAGGAAATCAAAGTGAACGGTGGTGAGTTGCCAACAGACATGGGTAAATCAACAGTGTATGGTGAAAAATCAGGTAGTGTAACTTTTTCAGCTGCTCCTGCGAGCCTTACTGGAGCTCGCCCATCCCCGGGGCAATTTACTGCAACAGCGACGATAACTGTTGAGATTGTGCGCTAATAGGTCTGACAACGATTGTTCATCACATCGTTGTCATCTCACCCATTTCTTTATCACTTTTAAATGCATCATGACAAAAAGATGACATGTGGGATTTTCATCTTCACATTTAAAATCAGTAAGTTATTTGGTAATTCCTTTCTGTCATAAAAATGTCATATTCCTTACATATAACTGTCACCTGTTTGTCCTATTTTGCTTCTCGTAGCCAACAAACAATGCTTTATGAATCCTCCCAGGAGACATTATGAAAGTTATGCGTACCACCGTCGCAACTGTTGTCGCCGCGACCTTATCGATGAGCGCTTTCTCTGTGTTTGCAGAAGCAAGCCTGACAGGTGCAGGTGCAACCTTCCCTGCGCCGGTGTATGCCAAATGGGCTGACACTTACCAGAAAGAAACCGGTAATAAAGTTAACTACCAGGGTATCGGTTCTTCCGGTGGCGTAAAACAGATTATCGCTAATACCGTTGATTTTGGTGCCTCTGACGCGCCGCTGTCTGACGAAAAACTGGCTCAGGAAGGTCTGTTCCAGTTCCCGACCGTGATTGGCGGCGTGGTGCTGGCGGTTAACATTCCAGGGCTGAAGTCTGGCGAACTGGTGCTGGATGGTAAAACCCTCGGCGACATCTACCTGGGCAAAATCAAGAAGTGGGATGATGAAGCCATCGCCAAACTGAATCCGGGTCTGAAACTGCCTTCACAAAACATTGCTGTAGTACGCCGCGCAGATGGCTCCGGGACTTCCTTCGTCTTCACCAGCTACCTGGCGAAAGTGAACGAAGAGTGGAAAAACAACGTTGGTACTGGCTCTACCGTAAAATGGCCGATCGGTCTGGGCGGTAAAGGTAACGACGGTATCGCCGCGTTCGTTCAGCGTCTGCCGGGTGCAATTGGTTATGTTGAATATGCTTACGCGAAGCAGAACAACCTGGCGTACACCAAACTGATCTCCGCTGATGGTAAACCGGTTAGTCCGACCGAAGAAAACTTCGCTAATGCAGCAAAAGGTGCAGACTGGAGCAAAACCTTCGCTCAGGATCTGACCAACCAGAAAGGCGAAGATGCATGGCCTATTACCTCTACCACGTTCATTCTGATCCACAAAGATCAGAAGAAACCAGAACAAGGCACAGAAGTGCTGAAATTCTTCGACTGGGCGTACAAAACCGGGGCTAAACAGGCGAACGACCTGGATTACGCCAGCCTGCCGGATAGTGTAGTTGAACAGGTTCGCGCTGCGTGGAAGACCAATATTAAAGACAGTAGCGGTAAGCCGCTGTACTAATAAAACTCCAGGCCGGGTACGGTGTTTTACGCCGCATCCGGCATTACAAAATGACTTTGTAAACGCGTTTAACTGAAGAGTAACTTATGGCTGCAACCAAGCCTGCTTTTAACCCACCGGGTAAAAAGGGCGACATAATTTTCAGCGTGCTGGTAAAACTGGCGGCGCTGATTGTGCTATTGATGTTGGGTGGCATTATTGTCTCTCTGATCATCTCCTCCTGGCCGAGCATTCAGAAATTTGGTCTGGCTTTCCTATGGACCAAAGAGTGGGATGCACCGAACGATATCTACGGGGCGTTGGTGCCGATCTACGGTACGTTGGTGACTTCGTTTATCGCGCTGCTGATCGCCGTCCCGGTGAGTTTCGGTATCGCCCTGTTCCTGACTGAGCTTGCGCCTGGCTGGCTGAAACGCCCGCTGGGTATCGCCATTGAGCTGCTGGCAGCCATTCCAAGTATCGTTTACGGCATGTGGGGCCTGTTTATCTTTGCGCCGCTGTTCGCCGTTTACTTTCAGGAGCCGGTCGGCAATATCATGTCGAATATCCCGATTGTTGGCGCGCTGTTCTCTGGCCCCGCATTTGGTATCGGTATCCTCGCGGCAGGCGTGATCCTCGCCATCATGATTATTCCGTACATTGCGGCGGTAATGCGTGATGTGTTCGAACAAACCCCGGTGATGATGAAAGAGTCGGCCTACGGTATTGGCTGCACCACCTGGGAAGTTATCTGGCGTATCGTTCTTCCGTTCACCAAAAATGGTGTTATCGGCGGCATCATGCTGGGGCTGGGCCGCGCGCTCGGTGAAACCATGGCGGTGACCTTTATCATCGGTAACACCTACCAGCTCGACAGCGCCTCGCTGTATATGCCGGGCAACAGTATCACCTCTGCGCTGGCGAACGAATTTGCGGAAGCGGAATCCGGTCTGCACGTTGCCGCACTGATGGAACTGGGCCTGATCCTGTTTGTGATTACCTTCATCGTCCTCGCCGCATCGAAGTTTATGATTATGCGCCTGGCTAAGAATGAGGGGGCACGCTAATGGCTATGGTTGAAATGCAAACCACTGCGGCGCTGGCTGAATCTCGCCGCAAAATGCAGGCGCGTCGCCGCCTCAAAAACCGTATTGCGCTGACGCTCTCGATGGCGACGATGGCCTTCGGCCTGTTCTGGCTGATCTGGATTTTAATGTCCACCATCACTCGCGGTATCGACGGTATGTCGCTGGCGCTGTTCACTGAAATGACGCCGCCGCCCAATACGGAAGGTGGTGGTCTGGCTAACGCCCTGGCGGGTAGCGGGCTGTTAATTTTGTGGGCCACGGTATTCGGTACGCCGCTGGGCATTATGGCGGGGATTTATCTGGCGGAATATGGTCGTAAATCCTGGCTGGCAGAAGTGATTCGCTTCATTAACGACATTCTGCTCTCCGCGCCGTCGATTGTGGTTGGTCTGTTTGTCTACACCATCGTGGTGGCACAGATGGAGCACTTCTCCGGCTGGGCGGGCGTAATTGCGCTGGCGCTGTTGCAGGTGCCGATCGTTATCCGCACCACCGAGAACATGCTGAAACTGGTGCCGGACAGCCTGCGTGAAGCGGCTTATGCGCTGGGTACACCGAAGTGGAAGATGATCTCCGCGATTACGCTGAAAGCGTCGGTGTCCGGGATTATGACCGGTATCCTGCTGGCGATTGCCCGTATTGCCGGTGAAACCGCGCCGCTGCTGTTTACCGCGCTCTCCAACCAGTTCTGGAGCACGGACATGATGCAGCCGATCGCCAACCTGCCGGTGACGATCTTTAAGTTTGCGATGAGCCCGTTTGCGGAATGGCAACAACTGGCCTGGGCCGGGGTATTGATCATTACCCTGTGCGTCCTGCTGCTGAACATTCTGGCGCGCGTTGTTTTTGCGAAGAATAAACACGGTTAACACTTTGCCGGATGCGGCGTGAACGCCTTACCCGGCCTACGGTAAGCCTGATTAGCGAAAAGCATCAGGTACGATGAGGAAAAGATTGCAATGAGTATGGTTGAAACTGCCCCGAGTAAAATTCAGGTTCGTAATTTGAACTTCTACTACGGCAAATTCCATGCCCTGAAAAACATCAACCTGGATATCGCTAAAAACCAGGTAACGGCGTTTATCGGGCCGTCCGGCTGCGGTAAATCGACGCTGCTGCGTACCTTCAACAAAATGTTTGAACTGTACCCGGAGCAGCGTGCGGAAGGTGAAATTCTGCTTGATGGCGACAACATCCTGACCAACTCTCAGGATATCGCCCTGCTGCGTGCGAAAGTGGGCATGGTGTTCCAGAAACCGACGCCGTTTCCGATGTCCATCTACGACAACATCGCTTTTGGCGTTCGTCTGTTTGAGAAGCTCTCCCGTGCCGACATGGACGAGCGCGTGCAGTGGGCATTGACCAAAGCCGCATTGTGGAACGAAACCAAAGATAAATTGCACCAGAGCGGTTACTCTCTCTCTGGTGGTCAGCAACAGCGTCTGTGTATTGCGCGTGGTATCGCCATTCGCCCGGAAGTGCTGCTGCTCGACGAACCGTGTTCGGCGCTCGACCCTATCTCTACCGGGCGTATTGAAGAGCTGATCACCGAACTGAAGCAGGATTACACCGTGGTGATCGTCACCCACAACATGCAGCAGGCTGCGCGTTGTTCCGACCACACGGCGTTTATGTACCTGGGCGAATTGATTGAGTTCAGCAACACGGACGATCTGTTCACCAAGCCAGCGAAGAAACAAACAGAAGACTACATCACCGGTCGTTACGGTTGATTCAGGAGTGCGTTATGGACAGTCTCAATCTTAATAAACATATTTCCGGCCAGTTCAACGCCGAACTGGAAAGTATCCGCACGCAGGTGATGACCATGGGCGGCATGGTGGAGCAGCAGCTTTCTGATGCAATCACCGCGATGCATAACCAGGACAGCGATCTGGCGAAGCGCGTGATCGAAGGCGACAAGAACGTCAACATGATGGAAGTGGCGATCGATGAAGCCTGCGTGCGCATTATCGCCAAACGTCAGCCGACGGCGAGCGACCTGCGACTGGTTATGGTGATCAGTAAAACCATTGCCGAGCTGGAGCGTATTGGCGACGTGGCGGACAAAATCTGCCGTACTGCGCTGGAGAAATTCTCCCAGCAGCATCAGCCGTTGCTGGTAAGTCTGGAGTCGCTGGGCCGTCATACCATCCAGATGCTGCACGACGTGCTGGACGCGTTCGCGCGGATGGACATTGACGAAGCGGTACGTATTTATCGTGAAGATAAAAAAGTCGATCAGGAATACGAAGGTATTGTTCGTCAACTGATGACCTACATGATGGAAGATTCGCGTACCATTCCGAGCGTACTTACTGCGCTGTTCTGCGCGCGTTCTATCGAACGTATTGGCGACCGCTGCCAGAATATTTGTGAGTTTATCTTCTACTACGTGAAGGGGCAGGATTTCCGTCATGTAGGCGGTGATGAGCTGGATAAACTGCTGGCGGGAAAAGATAGCGACAAATAATTCACCAGACAAATCCCAATAACTTAATTATTGGGATTTGTTATATATAACTTTATAAATTCCTAAAATTACACAAAGTTAATAACTGCGAGCATGGTCATATTTTTATCAATAGCGCATTGCTATTTTCTCTGCACGCAATTAAATTAATTTCCGAACCTGGATGTTCGTTATAAAAACCATTAATAAATGACTGGATTGTTACTGCATTCGCAGGCAAAACCTGACATAACCAGAGAATACTGGTGAAGTCGGGTTTTTTTGTTTATAAAAAAGGTCCTTGCTATGAACATGCAAATCACCAAAATTCTCAACAATAATGTTGTGGTGGTTATTGATGATCAACAGCGGGAAAAAGTCGTCATGGGGCGAGGAATTGGCTTTCAAAAACGCGCTGGCGAAAGAATTAACTCAAGTGGAATAGAAAAAGAGTATGCCTTGAGCAGTCATGAACTGAACGGGCGATTAAGCGAACTCTTAAGTCATATTCCTCTTGAGGTGATGGCAACCTGTGATCGTATTATCTCTTTAGCGCAGGAGCGCTTGGGAAAATTACAGGACAGTATTTATATCTCGCTAACTGACCATTGCCAGTTTGCGATTAAACGCTTTCAGCAAAACGTGTTGCTGCCCAACCCGTTGCTGTGGGATATCCAGCGGCTTTACCCGAAAGAGTTCCAGCTAGGGGAAGAAGCGTTAACCATTATTGATAAACGGTTGGGCGTGCAGTTACCGAAAGATGAAGTGGGCTTTATTGCCATGCATCTGGTCAGTGCCCAAATGAGCGGAAATATGGAGGATGTTGCAGGTGTCACGCAGTTAATGCGCGAAATGCTGCAATTAATAAAATTTCAGTTCAGCCTTAATTACCAGGAAGAAAGCTTGAGTTATCAGCGACTGGTTACACATCTGAAGTTTTTATCCTGGCGTATTCTTGAACATGCTTCAATTAACGATAGTGATGAATCATTACAACAAGCAGTAAAACAAAATTACCCGCAAGCATGGCAATGTGCGGAACGGATCGCCATTTTTATTGGTTTGCAGTATCAACGTAAAATTTCACCCGCAGAGATTATGTTTTTAGCCATAAATATAGAGCGCGTGCGCAAAGAACACTGAAATATTATTACTGAGTAAAGGATTGTTACCGCACTAAGCGGGCAAAACCTGAAAAAAATTGCTTGATTCACGTCAGGCCGTTTTTTTCAGGTTTTTTTTTGGAGTTTTGCCGCAAAGCGGTAGAGGGCAAGTTATGACGGAGTTAGCCAGAAAAATAGTCGCAGGAGTCGGGGGCGCAGATAACATTGTGAGTCTGATGCATTGCGCAACGCGATTACGTTTTAAGTTAAAGGATGAAAGCAAAGCGCAAGCTGAGGTACTGAAAAAGACCCCCGGTATTATTATGGTGGTGGAAAGCGGTGGTCAGTTTCAGGTGGTCATAGGTAACCATGTGGCCGATGTCTTCCTGGCGGTCAACAGCGTGGCAGGCCTTGGCGAAAAAGCGCAACAGGCACCGGAAAATGATGAGAAAGGTAATCTGCTAAACCGCTTTGTTTATGTTATTTCAGGTATTTTTACGCCTCTGATCGGTTTGATGGCGGCAACCGGGATCCTGAAAGGTATGCTGGCTCTGGCGCTCACTTTTCAGTGGACGACCGAACAAAGTGGTACTTATTTAATTTTATTCAGCGCCAGTGATGCCTTGTTTTGGTTCTTCCCGATAATCCTGGGATACACCGCGGGGAAACGCTTCGGCGGTAATCCATTTACTGCCATGGTGATTGGTGGAGCGTTAGTGCATCCATTAATTCTGACTGCTTTCGAGAACGGGCAAAAAGCGGATGAGCTGGGGCTGGATTTCCTGGGTATTCCGGTCACATTGTTGAATTACTCGTCATCGGTTATTCCCATTATTTTTTCTGCCTGGTTGTGCAGCATTCTGGAACGCCGACTTAATGCGTGGTTACCGTCGGCAATCAAAAATTTCTTCACACCATTGCTATGTCTGATGGTTATCACACCCGTCACCTTTCTGCTGGTGGGGCCGCTATCAACCTGGATAAGCGAACTGATTGCCGCCGGTTATCTCTGGCTTTATCAGGCGGTTCCTGCATTTGCAGGCGCGGTAATGGGCGGCTTCTGGCAAATCTTCGTCATGTTCGGACTGCACTGGGGCCTGGTGCCGCTATGTATCAATAACTTCACCGTGCTGGGCTACGACACCATGATCCCGCTGTTAATGCCCGCCATTATGGCGCAGGTCGGGGCGGCGCTCGGCGTCTTCCTCTGCGAACGCGATGCGCAGAAAAAAGTGGTGGCGGGATCAGCGGCGTTGACGGGCCTGTTTGGTATCACCGAACCAGCGGTATATGGCGTTAATCTGCCGCGTAAGTACCCCTTTGTTATCGCCTGTATCAGTGGGGCTTTGGGGGCCACCATCATTGGCTACGCGCAAACGAAAGTCTACTCCTTTGGTTTGCCAAGTATTTTCACCTTCATGCAAACCATCCCGTCAACGGGAATTGATTTCACCGTCTGGGCCAGCGTTATTGGCGGTGTCATTGCCATCGGTTGCGCATTTGTCGGTACGGTGATGCTTCATTTCATCACCGCTAAACGTCAGCCAGCGCAGGGTGCCCCGCAAGAGAAAACACCAGAGGTTATTACACCACCTGAGCAGGGCGGTATCTGTTCACCGATGACGGGAGAGATTGTGCCGCTCATTCACGTCGCTGATACCACGTTTGCCAGTGGCCTGTTGGGTAAAGGTATCGCCATTCTGCCCTCGGTTGGTGAAGTGCGTTCTCCGGTTGCGGGTCGAATTGCTTCGTTGTTCGCCACATTACACGCCATTGGCATTGAGTCAGATGATGGTGTGGAGCTCCTGATTCATGTCGGTATCGACACCGTAAAACTGGACGGCAAATTCTTTTCCGCTCACGTCAACGTGGGTGACAAGGTCAATACAGGCGATCGGCTGATTTCTTTTGATATCCCTGCTATTCGCGAGGCCGGATTTGATCTGACGACGCCGGTATTAATCAGTAATAGCGATGATTTTACGGACGTATTACCCCACGGCACGGCGCAGATAAGCGCAGGTGAACCGCTGTTATCCATCATTCGCTAACGATAAAAGGAGTTAATTATGAAAGCATTTCCAGAAACATTTCTTTGGGGTGGCGCAACAGCTGCCAATCAGGTGGAAGGTGCCTGGCAGGAAGATGGCAAAGGGATCTCGACCTCAGATTTACAGCCTCATGGCGTAATGGGAAAAATGGAACCGCGCATCCTGGGGAAAGAGAATATCAAAGATGTCGCCATCGATTTTTATCACCGTTACCCGGAAGATATCGCGTTATTTGCCGAGATGGGCTTCACCTGTCTGCGTATTTCCATTGCCTGGGCGCGAATTTTCCCTCAGGGCGACGAAGTCGAACCGAATGAAGCGGGGTTAGCGTTTTACGATCGGCTGTTTGATGAAATGGCGCAGGCGGGGATCAAGCCGCTGGTAACGTTATCCCATTACGAAATGCCATATGGGCTGGTGAAAAACTACGGCGGTTGGGCTAATCGAGCGGTCATCGATCACTTCGAGCATTACGCCCGCACGGTCTTTACTCGCTACCAACATAAAGTGGCGTTATGGCTGACGTTTAATGAAATCAACATGTCGTTACACGAGCCATTCACGGGCGTGGGGCTGGCAGAAGAGAGTGGCGAGGCGGAAGTTTATCAGGCTATCCACCATCAACTGGTTGCCAGTGCGCGGGCAGTTAAAGCCTGTCATAGCCTGCTCCCCGAAGCGAAAATCGGCAATATGCTTCTCGGTGGGCTGGTTTACCCCCTCACCTGCCAGCCACAGGATATGTTGCAGGCCATGGAAGAGAACCGGCGCTGGATGTTCTTTGGTGATGTTCAGGCGCGTGGCCAGTATCCCGGCTATATGCAGCGTTTCTTCCGCGACCACAATATCACCATTGAGATGACTGAAAGTGACGCAGAAGATTTAAAACATACCGTCGATTTCATCTCTTTTAGTTATTACATGACTGGTTGTGTTTCCCACGACGAAAGCATTAATAAAAATGCGCAGGGCAACATACTGAATATGATCCCCAATCCGCATCTGAAAAGTTCAGAGTGGGGGTGGCAAATTGATTCGGTTGGATTACGGGTTCTGTTAAATACGCTTTGGGATCGTTATCAAAAACCGTTATTTATTGTCGAGAACGGATTAGGCGCAAAAGACAGCGTTGAAGCGGATGGTTCGATACAGGACGATTATCGAATTGCCTATTTAAACGATCACCTGGTACAGGTAAATGAAGCGATTGCCGATGGTGTGGATATTATGGGGTACACCAGTTGGGGGCCAATTGATTTAGTCAGTGCATCTCATTCACAAATGTCTAAGCGCTACGGCTTTATTTATGTGGATCGTGATGATAATGGCGAAGGAAGCCTCACAAGAACGCGTAAGAAAAGCTTCGGATGGTATGCAGAAGTGATCAAAACGCGGGGGCTGTCATTAAAAAAATAACCAATAAAGCACCTTAATTATCGTCGCATTCAGAACAGTCTGGATGCGATACGTTAATTCTTTCTTTGCACCATAAAGGGATATTATGTTTAGACGAAATCTTATTACCTCTGCCATCTTATTAATGGCACCGTTAGCCTTTTCTGCACAATCATTGGCTGAATCATTAACGGTGGAACATCGCCTTGAGTTATTAGAAAAAGCGTTAAGAGAAACGCAAAGCGAACTCAAAAAGTATAAAGATGAAGAGAAGAAAAAATATACGCCAGCGACGGTGAATCGTAGCGTAAGTACGAATGATCAAGGGTATGCCGCCAATCCGTTCCCGACCAGTAGTGCCGCAAAACCTGATGCTGTACTGGTCAAAAATGAAGAGAAAAATGCCAGTGAGACAGGCTCGATTTATTCTTCCATGACTCTGAAAGATTTCAGTAAGTTTGTGAAAGATGAAATTGGCTTTAGTTACAACGGCTATTACCGTTCTGGTTGGGGGACCGCCTCTCATGGTTCACCTAAATCATGGGCGATTGGTTCTCTGGGCCGCTTTGGTAACGAATACTCCGGCTGGTTTGATTTGCAGTTAAAACAACGTGTCTACAACGAAAACGGCAAACGGGTTGATGCCGTTGTGATGATGGATGGTAACGTTGGTCAGCAGTACTCTACCGGCTGGTTTGGCGATAACGCCGGTGGCGAGAACTTTATGCAGTTCTCCGATATGTACGTTACCACCAAAGGTTTCCTGCCCTTTGCGCCAGAGGCTGATTTCTGGGTGGGTAAACACGGTGCGCCGAAAATTGAAATCCAGATGCTGGACTGGAAAACGCAGCGTACTGATGCCGCAGCGGGTGTAGGTCTGGAAAACTGGAAAGTCGGTCCGGGTAAAATTGATATCGCGCTGGTTCGCGAAGATGTCGATGATTACGATCGCAGCCTGCAAAACAAACAGCAGATTAATACCAATACTATTGATTTACGCTATAAAGATATCCCGTTATGGGATAAAGCGACCTTAATGGTGAGTGGTCGTTATGTCACGGCAAACGAAAGCGCATCGGAAAAAGATAATCAGGATAATAACGGCTATTATGACTGGAAAGATACCTGGATGTTTGGCACATCTTTAACGCAGAAATTTGATAAAGGTGGCTTCAACGAATTCTCCTTCCTGGTTGCGAATAACTCTATCGCCAGTAACTTTGGCCGTTATGCTGGCGCAAGTCCATTTACCACCTTTAATGGTCGTTATTATGGTGATCACACCGGCGGAACAGCAGTTCGTCTGACTTCGCAGGGCGAAGCCTATATCGGCGATCATTTTATTGTAGCTAACGCGATTGTTTACTCCTTCGGTAACGATATTTATAGCTACGAAACAGGCGCACACTCTGATTTCGAATCTATTCGTGCGGTTGTTCGCCCGGCCTATATTTGGGACCAATATAACCAGACAGGTGTTGAACTGGGCTATTTCACCCAGCAAAACAAAGATGCGAATAGTAATAAATTTAATGAGTCTGGTTATAAAACCACGCTCTTCCATACCTTTAAAGTCAATACCAGTATGTTGACCTCGCGTCCGGAAATTCGTTTCTACGCCACGTATATCAAAGCCCTGGAAAACGAACTGGATGGCTTCACCTTCGAAGACAATAAAGACGACCAGTTTGCTGTCGGTGCCCAGGCTGAAATCTGGTGGTAATGGAACTTAATGAAAGGAATATTACGATGAATATAAAAATTGCTGCTTTAACGCTGGCTATTGCCAGCGGTATTTCTGCTCAGTGGGCCATAGCAGCGGATATGCCAGCCAGCCCGGCACCCACTATCCCGGTGAAACAGTATGTGACTCAGGTCAATGCCGATAACAGCGTGACCTTTCGCTACTTTGCCCCTAGGGCAAAAAATGTCTCTGTAGTGGTGGGTGGTCCGGTTCCGGACAATATTCACCCGATGACCAAAGACGAAGCAGGAGTCTGGTCGTGGCGCACACCTATCCTGAAAGGCAACCTGTACGAGTATTTTTTCAATGTTGATGGTGTACGCAGCATTGATACAGGCACCGCAATGACTAAGCCTCAGCGCCAGGTTAACTCCAGTATGATTCTGGTGCCAGGCAGTTATCTGGATACGCGTTCTGTTGCGCATGGTGATTTGATCGCCATAACTTACCACTCCAACGCATTGCAATCTGAACGTCAGATGTATGTCTGGACCCCGCCAGGATACACCGGCATGGGCGAGCCTTTGCCAGTGCTCTATTTCTATCACGGTTTTGGTGATACCGGACGTTCCGCTATCGATCAGGGGCGTATCCCGCAAATCATGGATAACCTGCTGGCTGAAGGGAAAATTAAACCGATGCTGGTGGTGATCCCGGATACCGAAACCGATGCGAAGGGCATTATTCCCGAAGATTTCGTGCCTCAGGAAAGACGTAAAGTCTTTTATCCGCTGAATGCTAAAGCGGCAGATCGCGAACTAATGAACGATATTATCCCGCTGATTAGCAAGCGTTTTAATGTCCGTAAAGATGCCGATGGTCGCGCGCTGGCAGGGCTTTCACAAGGCGGGTACCAGGCGCTGGTTTCCGGAATGAATCATCTGGAAAGCTTTGGCTGGCTGGCCACATTCAGTGGTGTTACCACGACAACCGTACCGGATGAAGGTGTCGCGGCCCGGCTGAACGATCCGGCAGCTATTAACCAGCAACTACGTAATTTTACTGTGGTCGTTGGTGATAAAGATGTCGTAACCGGCAAGGATATCGCCGGGCTGAAAACTGAGCTTGAGCAGAAAAAAATTAAGTTTGATTACCAGGAATATCCCGGCCTGAACCATGAAATGGATGTCTGGCGGCCTGCCTATGCAGCCTTCGTACAGAAATTATTTAAATAAAATAAGGCACTAAGATGAAATTAATCATTACCGAAGATTACCAGGAAATGAGCCGTGTCGCGGCACACCATCTGCTTGGTTATATGTCGAAGACGCGTCGTGTTAACCTGGCAATTACCGCCGGTAGCACGCCCAAAGGCATGTATGAATACCTCACCACCCTGGTTAAAGGTAAGCCCTGGTACGATAACTGCTATTTCTATAATTTCGATGAAATTCCCTTTCGCGGCAAAGAGGGAGAAGGTGTAACGATTACCAATCTGCGTAATCTGTTTTTCACCCCTGCGGGGATCAAAGAAGAGAATATCCAGAAGCTCACTATTGATAACTACCGCGAGCATGATCAGAAACTGGCGCGTGAAGGCGGCCTGGATTTGGTGGTGCTGGGATTAGGTGCAGATGGTCATTTTTGTGGCAATTTGCCGAATACGACCCATTTCCATGAGCAAACCGTGGAGTTCCCGATCCAGGGAGAGATGGTTGATATTGTGGCGCATGGTGAGTTGGGCGGCGACTTTTCGTTAGTGCCTGACAGCTACGTGACGATGGGGCCGAAAAGCATCATGGCGGCGAAAAACTTGCTGATAATTGTCAGTGGCGCAGGTAAAGCGCAGGCACTGAAAAATGTGCTGCAAGGTCCGGTTACCGAAGATGTTCCAGCTTCCGTGTTGCAGCTGCATCCTTCGCTGATGGTAATCGCTGATAAAGCCGCTGCCGCAGAATTAGCGCTCGGTTAAGCTGAAGAAATAAGGCCGGATGTATGAATTACGCTCCGGCCTGTTCTCATTATTTAAATAACTACGAAAAATCACCCCACAGTCTCAGCTTGCCGCAGTGGAGACAGCGGAAGAGATAACCCTGACAATCACCACCCTTTTGCAGGCATTTAGCTAGATCAGAATTTCTAATACCGAAATTCTCACAATCTTCTTCAAGGTTGGCAAATTCATCGAGGCGATCTTTTATATCATTCCAGCCCACATAGCCGATAAAAGCACAGAAATCGCCACAATGCGCAAGCCAGAATTCCTGTTGCCATCCATGATAACCTGGCGTGCGTTCAACCAACTCTTTCAGCATTTCATCAGGATATGTGTTCTTAATACCGGCAAATTCGTCCTCTTCATCATACTCAAATTCAACACCTTCTATGCTGGCATCATCCTGAAAACTACCTGCAAACTTTTCAGCAGCAGAACCGTCCGCAATACACCACGGACAGAGATGTTCAACTTCATCAACGCAATAAAAGGGACCCGAGTAATAAACTGACGTCTGTTGTTCACAGCAATCGCACTCTACGGTTTTATCCTGTTCAAATGCGCCTGTTTCCAGTGGCTTGGGATGATATTTGAATTGGGGTAACGGCCTGATATTTTGAGTCATAGTAACATCCTGTCTGCTTTTGAGTAGCCCAAAGATAAAGTATCCCGCTTAACTTAAAGAGTCTGTTTCAGGACATGAAATATCCAATCCGGGCAGACGGGTAATGATTCTGCTCATCACCACACCTGCCAGCAATGCAGGAATGATGCGGACAACGAGACTGTCACCAGAAAGAATGTTTTCAAACAACTCCGAGGAAGCCATGCCCTTAATATGTACAATAACTGCACAATAGATCTCGGTGATAACGACGCCACCTATGCCACCAGCCAGACAACGATAATTTTTCTGTGACCCGATCTTTTCCGGCAGACAGGCGACCATCACGCCGGTTAACAATGCAGGAATAGCTCCCGTAGTAATCGACAATAAGAGAAACAATGGAAGTACCTGTATTATTACCAAAAGAACCAGCGGTTCTTTTGCGAAGAATATGTAGAGGACAAGAAACAGAACACCAATTAACGGTCCTAAAACCGCAAAATAAAGTCCGTGATGTATTACCCGACGTGAAACAGACATATCAAACACCCTTTACTTACCTTTGAGCGCCAATTTAAGCGGGGTAAGTGAAGGGAGTGTGAAGAACTATGCCGTAATATCCCAACCACGCGCTTTCCACAGTTCCGGTAACTGCGAAAGATGGGTAAAGGTGGTGACTTTCGGGTGAACGATCGGCTTATTGTGCGGGTCGGCGCAGAAGTAGAACACTTCCATACCTGCGTCGATACCAGATTGCGCACCGGCAACTGAGTCATCAACCAGAATGCAGTTTTCTACATTTACATTCATCGCTTTTGCCGCATGGAACATTAACGCCGGGTCTGGCTTCCAGCGCTGAATATCGTAGCCGCTGAACAGTTTATCCGGGAAGTAGTGCAACATATTCAGCTTGCCCATAGAATGCTGCATTTTGTTATTTGGGCCGTTAGATACCACACACATTGGCGCAGTGATCGCTGACAGGAGCGCTCCAGCCCCTTCGATGGCTTCCAGTTCTGAATCGAACAGCCGAGCGACTTCTGCACGGTAAACGTGTTCAGCTTCTGTTTTCGCTAACGTAACACCATGTTCAAGGGAAACAATATCGATAATTTCGTACAGTTTTACACCTTTGAAACGTTTGAATACCTCTTCAGGATCGAGCGTAATACCAAATTCCTGAAACATCGTTACATATGCGCGGGAGCAAATGACTTCACTGTCGACCAGCGTACCGTCGCAGTCGAAAAATACCGCTTCTATCTGGGACATGTCTTTCCTTTATCGTTAGTTTAACGTTTTCGTCATGCCAATTCGCATGACGCAATCGTTGCCGTATAAGCAAATACAATGAAAAAAAGTTATCTTCAGCCGTCCATATTGTCTCATTTTGGTATACGATAGCGACGGATTTTCCCTCCTTGTTCGGAAATAGATAATGAGTCAACAACACACAACCCAGGCTTCTGGCCAGGGGATGCTGGAACGCGTGTTTAAACTGCGCGAACATGGCACGACGGCACGGACCGAAGTGATCGCCGGTTTTACCACCTTCCTGACGATGGTTTACATCGTTTTTGTTAACCCGCAAATTCTTGGCGTTGCTGGCATGGATACCAGCGCCGTCTTCGTTACTACCTGTCTGATTGCTGCATTCGGCAGTATTATGATGGGACTGTTTGCTAACCTGCCAGTTGCACTGGCACCCGCTATGGGCCTGAATGCATTCTTCGCTTTTGTCGTTGTACAGGCTATGGGCTTGCCGTGGCAAGTCGGGATGGGCGCAATCTTCTGGGGCGCGATTGGTCTGCTGTTACTGACGATTTTCCGCGTTCGTTACTGGATGATTGCTAACATTCCGGTAAGTCTGCGTGTGGGCATCACCAGCGGTATCGGTCTGTTCATTGGTATGATGGGACTGAAGAATGCAGGTGTGATTGTCGCTAACCCGGAAACGCTGGTCAGCATCGGTAACCTGACTTCTCACAGCGTGCTGCTGGGGATCCTCGGCTTCTTCATCATCGCTATTCTGGCCTCGCGCAACATTCACGCGGCGGTGCTGGTTTCCATCGTGGTGACAACGCTGCTGGGCTGGATGCTGGGTGATGTCCACTACAATGGCATCGTTTCTGCGCCGCCGAGCGTAATGACTGTCGTGGGCCATGTAGATTTAGCCGGGTCGTTTAACCTCGGGCTGGCAGGGGTGATATTCTCTTTCATGCTGGTCAACCTGTTTGACTCCTCCGGTACGCTGATTGGCGTGACCGATAAAGCAGGCCTGGCGGATGAGAAGGGTAAATTCCCGCGCATGAAGCAGGCGCTGTATGTCGACAGTATCTCTTCCGTGACCGGTTCGTTTATCGGTACTTCTTCCGTTACGGCTTATATTGAGTCCTCTTCCGGCGTATCGGTTGGCGGTCGTACCGGTCTGACGGCAGTGGTTGTTGGTCTGCTGTTCCTGCTGGTTATCTTTCTGTCGCCGCTGGCGGGGATGGTGCCAGGCTACGCTGCAGCTGGTGCGCTGATTTACGTTGGCGTGCTGATGACTTCCAGTCTGGCACGCGTGAACTGGCAGGATCTTACTGAATCTGTTCCGGCGTTTATTACCGCCGTGATGATGCCGTTCAGCTTCTCGATTACCGAAGGTATCGCGCTGGGCTTTATCTCCTACTGCGTGATGAAAATCGGTACCGGGCGTCTGCGTGATCTAAGCCCGTGCGTAATCATCGTTGCGCTGCTGTTTATCCTGAAGATTGTCTTTATCGACGCTCACTAAAATCGATAGCGCGTTAAAAACCCGCCATGCATGATTGCTGGCGGGTTTTTTATTTAGATCTTAACTCGCTGAATAAACTCACCAAATGCGGTCAATTGCCCGGTCAGGTGGTCCAGCGTACCTTGATCAATCACTTCTCCGGTTTGCGGATCAACTTTGTTCTGAATCACGCCGCCCATAAATTCCGGCTTGTTCATCACCATTGCATCGAGGAAAACCAGAATCTGGCGCAGGTGATACTGACAGCGCGCGCCGCCAATCACGCCCATTGAGCTGGTCTGAATCAACACCGGTTTACCGGCCAGCGGTTGATCCGGCAGGCGGGAAAGCCAGTCGATGGCATTTTTCAGCCCACCCGGTACCGAGTAGTTATATTCCGGCGTGACGATCACCACACCGTCAGCCTGACGGATCTGTTCCGCCAGAGCTTCAACCGTTGCTGGAAAACCTTCTTCCTGCTGTACGTCAGCGTCATACAAGGGAATGTCGGCAATGGAAGGTAACGCATTGACTTCCATGCTCGCCGGAGCAATTTTCGGCAGGGTACGTGCAACCATGCCATTAAATGAGCCTTTGCGCAGGCTCCCCAGTAACGTAACCACCTGCAATTTTTCAGACATGATGACTCCTGTGGTTGTCTATCAATTTGGCGAAAAAGCCTTCACGGTAGAGAGCTGGGCAAAACGCATCATCCGGCTGGTAGGATTGTTGGCGCGGCTGTGAATATCCGGCAGGCTTTTCCAGCCGTGTTTGCCATCGAACTCCCAGACACTGAGCTTTTCAATCGTGGGCGTGACCGCCACGGACCACACCAGCACGTCCTCCGCGTCGCATAACGCTTCTACATGATTTACATGAGCACATTTCAGGCGTCCGGCAATGGGCAGCAGCTGCAGATCGCGCGGATCGTCATTCAAAACATCACCGGTTAGTTTTAGCACGCTTCGGCGCAGCGTGATGAGCTGCGCCCGCGCTTCGTTAGGATCGTTTTGTTTACTGATCCATAGCGATTCATTGCTGGAAAAGGTGTGGTTATCGGGCGCGTGTGGGCTATGAAACCCGCGCGTCGCACGCTGTAGTTCCATATCGAGACCACATTCACCTTCGGTTGTTAACGCCACGCCAACCATATTCCCGGCATAGGAAATAGAAAACGAAGGCAAATTTTTATCACTGAAAACCGGTTTACCTTTCGGCAGGGTGACGATTTCCGGCAATTCGCCAATGCCATACAGCATGAACATCAGTTCTGCGAGTAAACCTCTAGACGCCAGAAAACGGCTTTGACGATGAGGGGGAATGTTTCGGGCTTCTTGATGACACTGGGAGGGGAGACGAACAGAAATCAGATGTCCTTCCGTTAAAATCCCTCGGGCAAAGTGAGTCGCCATTTTTCGCTCCATGCTTAATGGTCCATTATGAATACAAGAGTAATCATTTACTGGAATGATGGACAGACTAAAGCGGCTAAAAGTTCGATTCAGACAAGCTTATTACAACTTTTTTACATTTTATTGTGAAATTGGGTCGCGTTTCATACGATTCGGTTATGCCATCGACGCGTAAAGGTTTTTAATGGTTTCCCGTAACCAGACGATCTTCGGATTATGGCTGTTCCGTTTATGCCACAGCAGGGTAAAAGGAACTTCCAGCTTTTTTTGCTGGCTTTCGTCAAACGGGAGAGGAAGAGCAACCAACGGCAGTTGATGGAGTTGATTGTAGTACTGACAGTAGCGCGGCGCGGTCGCCAGTAGCAGATTGTCGGGTTGCGCTGCCATAAACAGTGACTGCTCAAATTCCGGCAGGCTCATAGCAATCGTGCGTTCGCGCCTCAGCTCCTGTAACACATTGTCCAGCGCCCAGGTGTCGCTCTGTTCCCAGCAAATGCTGATATGCGGATAACGTAAAAAGGTGTCCAGATTCCACGTTTCATGCAGTGCCGGATGATCTTTGCGTAACCAGACGCAGGGTACATCACTAAACAGCACTTCATAATCAATGGCTAACGGTAGCGAGCTTAACAGCTCCCGCGAGCGAGGATGGCTTTCGCGACCGGAAAAACCAATATCCACTTCACCACGAGTAATGGCATCTAAGGAATCGTAATCCCAGTTACGTAGTTTGATGGTCGCCTGCGGGTAACGTTGGTAGATCCGTTTCGACAGCGCATTAAGCATGATCATCATCAGCGGCGATTCCGCCGCCAACTCAAACTTCAGGCCGCGCGGTGTCTGGTGGTGCGGTTTATCCAGCAGCAGATTGCTCATTTGCATCCATTCCGCCAGATTTTGCTCCATGCTGACCATTAGCGGTGTGGGCGACAGGCCCAGCGGTGAGTTCACAAAGAGCGGGTCGTCAAACCACGCTCTTAACTTTGCCAGCGACTTACTCACCGCTGAAGGGGTCACGTTCATCCGCTTCGCCGCTTTGGTCACGCTGCGCTCCTGCATCAGCAGTTGCAGACAGAGCAGCAGATTGAGATCAAGCGTGGTGATGGATTTCTTCATGAGCGGCAACGGGGCGTCCAGGCGCGACGAACATAATCAGCAACAGGCTCACTATGCTACAGGCAATCAGAATCCCGATCAGCATATTCCATGCGCCGATACCAACCACCGCTGCCAGCCAAATCCACAGTGACGAACCGCAAACCTGCGCAATACCTAAGGTCGAGCTGGCTACGCCCGCGCGTAATGAAAATGGTCCTAACGCCTGACTCATCGCTACGCCAAAACCTACCGAGAAACCGGCGCAAATCAGCGTGATACCAAACAGAGAAACCGCATGGGAAGGTGAAACGGCAAGGGTGATCCCCGCCGCAAGGAATAACACCTGCGAGGTGATCATCAACGTACGTGGCTTAAAAATTCCCAGCGCAAATGGCGTGGAGAATGAAACGGTCATGCTGACGCCAGCGGTCAACGCCATAATGGTGGCGTATTCTCCGCGCTCAAAACCCATGATTTCCATCAGCAATACCGGCGATGTATTGACGAAAGTGAGGATCACCGAAACGCTGAGGGTGGTGATAACAACACGGCTGAGGAAAAACCGATTAAGCAGCGACTCGCTATTTTCTCGTGGTTTGTCCGAAGCAGCGGGGGACGCTGGGCGCGTTTCTTTTAAAATAAACAAAGACAACATCAGTACCGCGATGCCCATCATTGCCATCGCCCAGAACAGACTCTGCCACGGGAATTTAAGCATAATCAGATGTCCGAGCACTGGCGCTAACACCGGAATGATGCAGGTAATACCGTTGAGTAATGACAGCACTTTAGCCCGACGTCGATCATCCAGCGTGTCGCGCAAAATGGCGAACGCCACTACGTAACAACAGCCTGCGCCCAACCCCTGTAGAAATCGGCCTGCAAGAAATAACGTGCTGGTTTCAGCCAGTGAACAGAACACCGAGGCAATAATAAATAGCGCCGCGCCGGGTATGGCGACCGGCTTTCTCCCTGAACGATCGGCCACTTTACCGGCAAATAACATCGCAGCTGCCATCCCCGCCAGATATACGGAGAACGCAATATGCAACTGCGCTTCGCTGGCATTGAGATCGGCGGCGATGCGCGGTAAACCAACGAGGTACATATCAATCCCGGCGGGATAAAGTAAAACCAGGGCAAAACTACAAATCAAAAAGCGGGACATGGGCTAAAGCGTCCTGATAGTAAGGTGACGCAAAGCATACGTGGTGAAGGAGAATCAGGCGAGTTGCCATTTGGACAAAAGAGATTTCCTGACAGGCAAGAAGCCAGCGAAATGGCTGGCTTCTTGAAGGGATCAGCCAAATTTAGGTAACACGTTAAAGACGTTACCGAACCAGCATAAAATTACGGTTATACCAAAGAGAATGACAATCGCCGGAATAAGATTGCCGCCCCAGACCGTGAACATCTGATTGGGAAACTTCTTGCGAGCTTTGATTGCAAGCACTGCGGGAATAATGACCGCCCAGATGGTGGCGCACAGCCCGGCACCGCCGATCCCGTAAATAAAGCCGTTCGGGAAGATCAGATACAACAACGCAGGTGGCAGGAAGGTTAACAGCACGGTTTTGAAACGCCCGCCGTGGGAGTTATCAATCTTAAACAGGTCCGCCAGATAATCGAACAACCCCAGCGTGACACCAAAGAACGAACTGGCAACAGCTAAGTTAGAGAACACCAGCAGGCAAAACTCGATAATGCCGTGCTGTTTGGTGCCGAGGAACGATTTCACCAGCGAATCAACGTTGCCGCCTGAGGAGATTATCGCCTTAAAGCTTTCGCGCGGAATATTCCCCATCGTGCAATAGAGCCAGAAGAGATAAATCACCAGCGCCAGCAGCGAACCAAAGACCACGCTTTTGATTAACTTATCTTTGCGTTTGCCATAGCAAATAATCAGGCTGGGAATATTGCCGTGGAAACCAAATGACGCCAGACACACCGGCAAAGCCATAAAGATATACGGGAAGTAAGACGTTCCCGCAGTGGTGCTGGTGGCATCGCGCAGAATGGGGTAATCGACCTGGAAGAAGAAAGAACCAAACACGATCACAAAGGAGATAATCTTCAGCCCGAGGAATAATGAGGTAATACGACTGGCGGCTAACGAACTTATCCACAATACGCTGGCAACGAAAATGGCTGTGCAGATCCCGACAATACGCGGATTAGCGTGATAACCCAAATTCATTGATATCGTTTCACTAATGATCGCACCATTAGCAGAGATATAGGCATAAGTGAGGATATAGAGAACGAAGGCAACGGTAATACCGCTGATAATGTTCCAGGTGTTACCGATTAAATCTTTGGTGATGGTGTTAAAACTGGAGCCGACGGGATAATTTAAATTTGCTTCTAATAACAATAACCCGGAATGAAGCATTGAAAACCAGGCAATGATAAGGATAAAGGCACCCCAGAAAAACCAGGCACCGGCAAGATCAACAGGTAAAGCAAACATACCTCCACCAATTACTGTACCTGCTATAACCATAACACCCCAAAATGCAGAGTGCTTTTTTTCAGCTTGATCAGTCATGATGCCACCTTTAGAGGAAGGCTATTTTTGTTATTGAGGATGTAGGGTAAGAGAGTGGCTAACATCCTTATAGCCACTCTGTAGTATTAATTAAACTTCTTTCAGTTTTGCGGTGAAGTGACGCAATACTTTCGGTTCGTAGGTAAAGGTTAACCCTTTAATATTCGCCGCGTTCTCTTTCACATGTTTGAAGGCTTCAATAATGAAGTCCATATGTGTTTGAGTATATGTTGCGCGCGGAATGGTTAAACGCAGCAGTTCAGCCGGGCATGGCAGTTGTTTACCGGTTTTCGGATCGCGGCCTAACAGGAAAGAGCCAATTTCTACCGCACGGATACCGGCGACTTTATACAGCTCGCAGGCCAGAGCCTGTGCCGGGAACTGATCTGCCGGGATATGCGGCAACAGTTTACCGGCATCAACGAATGCCGCGTGACCGCCCGCCTGCTGGCAGACAACGCCAATCTCTTCCAGACCATCGACCAGATACTGCACCTGCGCGATACGATAAGCCAGCCAGTCCAGATTCATGCCGTCATACAGACCTACGGCCAGACGCTCCATCGCGCCGCCTTCCAGGCCGCCATATGTCGGGAAGCCTTCCTGCACTACGCAAAGGGTTCTGCACTCGGTGTACACATCAAAGAAGCTGTCGTCTTTCATGCACAGCAGGCCGCCCATCGGCACCATCGCATCTTTCTTGGCGGACATCGCCAGCATATCGGCATATTTGTAGGTTTCGCGGGTGATCTGCTCGATGGTCCAGTCCTTGTATTCTGCTTCACGCTGCTTGATGAAATAGGCGTTTTCGGCAAAGCGCGCGGAGTCCATTACCACCGGAATATCGTATTTCTTCGCGATGCTGTACATCGCTTTTAAGTTTGCCAGTGAAACCGGCTGACCACCTGCAGAGTTACTGGTGATGGTCGCAACGATATACGGCACGTTATTCGGGCCAACTTCTTCAATGCCGCGTTCTAATCCCTCAAGGTCAAAGTTACCTTTAAAGTCGTAACGCACGCCAGTATCGAAGGCTTCTTTGATATAGACGTTACGCACGGTACAGCCGTTAATCTGGCTATGGCCCTGCGTGGTATCAAAGAAATAGTTAGAGAATGCCACCATTTTGCTGCGATCCAGGCCTTTTTCCTGCTCGCGTTTTTTAATCAGTACCGGAATATAAATTTGCTCTGCGCCACGGCCCTGGTGAGTCGGAATGGTGTATTGATAACCAAAGATATTTTTCACTGACTCGGCTAACGCATAGTAGCTGCGGCTGCCGCTGTAGGCTTCGTCGCCGCGCATCATCGCGGCCTGCATACTCTGCGTCACCGCCCCGGTGCCGCTGTCGGTCAGTAAATCGATAAACACATCTTCGCTATCCAGCAGGAACGGGTTCATACCGGATTTAATAATTGCTTCTTCACGATAAGCGCGAGTAGTACGTTTTACTGGCTCAATAACACGAATGCGGAACGGTTCAGGGAGATGTTTAAAGTTTTCCATTACATAATCCTTCATTTATTTTAATTACAGTGATCCCTGTGAATATTACATCTGCAATATCCATTAATTCGCCATGTATATATACAAGCACCATCATTTACTAAAATAAGTAAATAAACGAGAGATGGCCTTTGCAAAAGGCAAAATTAATATATAGCAAACTAATCGTTCACATTGAATCTAATCGGTTTGGCTCTGGTGATGGCTACAGAAGGGTAAATTAAGGGCGGTGATCGACAATCTTATTGTCGATATTGAACCATTTTGAGGTCACACATATATGTAAGATATTCATAATGCACTTATCCTCGAAAGACACGAGGCTACAGTATAATACTCAAGAATTTTGTCTATTCTAAAATTGTTTAAATGTGAATCGAATCACAATCGTTCGGGGAGCAATACTAAATGCTTTTTTTTAAGATTATAAATTACGTAAGAATTTTAATGTTTAAAAAAAGGGTTGAGGAATAACAGGAGTGCTAACAATGAAGCGAAGCCGCATCTGACAGTCAGAATACGGCTTCGTAAGCGCGGTTACTTACCAATACAGAAGCTGGAGAAAATCCGCCCCAGCAGGTCGTCTGAAGTAAATTCCCCGGTGATTTCGCTTAAGTTCTGCTGTGCCAGGCGCAACTCTTCCGCCAGCAGTTCACCCGCCCAGGCACCTAACAGTTGCGCTTTACCTTGCTGCAAATGCTCCGCTGCCTGTTCCAGCGCCTGTAGGTGGCGACGACGCGCCAGGAAGCCGCCTTCCATGTTGGTGTCAAAGCCCATGCTCTGTTTGAGATGGTTACGCAGCACCTCCACGCCTTCACCTGTCCTTGCCGAGAGACGAATTAACGCGTGACCGTTCACTTCACTCATTCCCAGCGTTTCGCCGGTGATATCGGCTTTATTGCGCACCACGGTGATCGGCAGTTTCGCTGGCAGACGGGCGATAAATTCCGGCCAGATCTCTGCCGGATCCACGGCGTCTGTTGTGGTGCCATCGACCATAAACAGCACGCGGTCGGCCTGTTCAATTTCCTGCCACGCGCGCTCGATACCAATACGTTCCACTTCGTCACTGGCTTCACGTAGCCCAGCGGTATCGATGATATGCAGCGGCATTCCGTCAATGTGGATATGCTCACGCAGCACGTCACGTGTGGTTCCGGCGATATCAGTTACGATTGCTGCTTCACGGCCCGCCAGCGCGTTTAACAGGCTCGATTTACCGGCGTTAGGACGTCCGGCAATCACCACCTTCATCCCTTCGCGCAACAAACTACCCTGACGTGCTTCAGCACGCACTGCATCGAGATCGGCAATCACGTCATTAAGCTGGGCTTCAATTTTGCCGTCGGAGAGGAAATCGATCTCTTCATCAGGGAAATCAATTGCCGCTTCGACGTAAATGCGCAAGTGGGTGAGGGCTTCCACCAGATGGTTGACCCGTGCGGAGAATGCGCCTTGCAGCGAGTTAAGTGCCGAACGGGCCGCCTGTTCCGAACTGGCGTCGATAAGATCGGCAATCGCCTCGGCCTGGGCTAAGTCGAGTTTATCGTTAAGAAACGCGCGTTCGGAAAACTCACCAGGGCGAGCAATCCGCAGGCCGGGAATGGTCAGAATGCGTTTTAACAGCAGGTCGAGGATCACCGGACCGCCATGACCTTGCAGTTCCAGCACATCTTCGCCGGTGAACGAGTTCGGGCCAGGGAACCATAGCGCAATCCCCTGATCGAGCACGCTGCCGTCGGCGTCTTTAAACGGAAGATAATCGGCGTAGCGCGGCTTAGGTAGTTTACCCAGCACGGTTTCGGCAACTTCACGGGCTTTGAAGCCGGAGATGCGCAGGATGCCAACGCCGCCACGTCCCGGAGGCGTGGCCTGGGCTACGATAGTGTCATTATCGCTCATGATGTTCCTGTTGCTTTGTGTGGCGGATGCGCGGTGCTTATCCGCCCTACGAAAAGAAAAAAGGCGGTCAACTGACCGCCCTTATTTTAGCGAAAACTCACCGAATCAGGATTTTTTCTTCTCGCGGCTATGCAGGCCACGTTTTTCCAGACCACGGTAAATCAGCTGCTGCTGAATAATGGTTACCAGGTTGCTGACGATATAGTACAGCACCAGACCTGACGGGAACCACAGGAAGAACACGGTGAAGATGACCGGCATAAAGGTCATGATCTTCTGCTGCATCGGGTCGGTCACTGTGGTCGGCGACATCTTCTGAATGAAGAACATCGTTACGCCCATCAGGATCGGCAGGATGTAGTACGGGTCCTGTGCCGACAGGTCGTGGATCCACAGTGCAAACGGTGCCTGACGCAGTTCAACGGAACCCATCAGCATGTAGTACAACGCCAGGAAGATTGGCATCTGGATCAGCAGCGGGAAGCAGCCGCCCAGCGGGTTAACCTTCTCAGCTTTGTACAGCGCCATCATTTCCTGGCTGATACGCTGTTTGTCATCACCCAGACGCTCACGCATTGCCTGAATCTTCGGCTGCAGCATACGCATCTTCGCCATGGAGGTGTACTGCGCTTTGGTCAGCGGGTACATGATGCCACGAACGATAAAGGTGATGATGATAATGGAGAAGCCCCAGTTACCCACAAAGCTATGGATCCATTTCAGCAGTTTGAACAGCGGCTGAGAGATGAACCACAACCAACCGTAATCAACGGTCAGATCCAGGTGCGGAGCAACAGCTGCCATTTTGTCCTGGATTTCCGGGCCAACCCACAGGGTGCTGTTCATCGCGCCAGTCTGACCAGGCTGAACCAGTACCGGCTGAGATTTATAGCCGATAGCGGCGATGCCGTTACCCAGATTAGCGGTATAGAAGTTGTTGGTACCGTCGTTATGCGGGATCCACGCCGTCGCGAAATACTGTTGCAGCATTGCCACCCAACCACCTTTCGAAGAGATGTTCAGGTTTTCGTTATCGGCAATGGTATCGAACTTGTATTTCTCGTACTTCTCGTCAGGCGTGGAGTACGCCGCGCCGCGGAAGGTGTGCAGTGCGAAGTTGCTGCTTCCGGTATCGAGATGCGGTGGCAGAGTGATGGATTGCTTCAACTGACCAAAGGTGGAGATTTCCAGCGGTTTCTCGCCAGCGTTCTGCACGTTGTAGTTGACGTTGACAGCGTAATCACCACGTTTCAGGACAAACGTTTTGGTAAACGTGTTGCCTGCCGCGTCGGTATACGTCATCGGCACCTGCAGTTCGTTTTGACCTTCAGCCAGCACATAAGCGTCTTTTTCAACGTTATACAGCGGACGCGGGCCGTTAGCCGGGTTATCCGGGCCATCACGACCGGTCAGACCGCTCTGTGCCTGATAAATAAACTGCGGTGAAGTTTCCAGCAGCTGGAACGGCTGGGTAGAGTTCAGCTCTTTCGGGTAAGCAGGCAGCAGAGCTTGCTCAACATCACCACCACGGGTGTTGATGGTCAGATCAAGCACGTCGGTCTTAACCGAGATCAGTTTCCCCTGGCCACTGGCCGGTACGCCCTGGTCGGCGGCGCTACCCGCTGCGGTGGTCGTTGTCTGCGTGGTCTGTTGGGCCTGAGGTTGCGGGTTTTTATCCTGCTCCCAGGCTTGCCAGATCATGAAAGACACGAACAGCAAAGCGATGACTAAAAGATTGCGTTGCGAATCCATCGTTAGTGTTCTCTGGTATCAAATGGTCCGGGCGGGACGGGATCGTCACCACCAGGGTGTAAAGGGTGGCATTTTAATACGCGTTTCACCGTCAACCAACTGCCTTTTATCACTCCAAACCTGCGCAATGCCTCAATTCCGTAGCTTGAACAGGTTGGAGTGAAACGACAATGCGGCCCGAGTAGCGGACTAATCAGGCGTTGATAGACCCGAATGAGGGCTATCAGGACCCGCGAGCCAGGCGACAGTGGCGGCGCCATAATTTTTCCAACGCTTCCGAGAGAGCACGGTTATCGAGGTCGGCAACCCCTTTTTTCGCCACCACCACGAAATCCATAGCCGGGAGTTCATGTTGGCGCAGACGGAAGCTTTCACGCGTCAGACGTTTAATCCGATTGCGTTCATGGGCGCGTCGAACGTTTTTCTTGGCGACTGTAAGACCGATACGGGGATGCCCCAGCGAATTCAGGCGGCCGAGAATGGTAATTTGCGGCGTGCCAGCCCGTTGTGGCTGCTGGAAGACGAATGTGAATTGACTGGGAGTTAACAAGCGTAACTCCCTGGGAAATGCGAGCTTAACCACTCAGGGGTTAGCTTTATTACTTAGAAACGGTCAGACGAGCGCGGCCTTTAGCACGACGACGTGCCAGAACCTGACGACCATTTTTAGTAGCCATACGAGCACGGAAGCCGTGAGAACGGTTGCGCTTCAGTACAGACGGTTGAAAAGTGCGTTTCATGGCGATTTCTACCTAAACTTGAATAAATTCAATGGCTTTATTGGATATCCGCCGAAAAATGAAACGATGGACACCGAAGCCATGGGTGATTAAAGAGGCCGGATTGTAATAATTGTACACTCCGGAGTCAATTCTCTTTCCTTATTTACCGCGCTTTTCCGCACCTTTTCGCAGGGAAAATGTACGACCTCACACCAGTGAAAACCAGCATGGCGCGCCGGGTGGAGGATTATACGGGCTGATGGGTAAAGCGCAAGGATCGTCCTGGATCTTTATTAGATCGATTAAGCCAATTTTTGTCTATGGTCATTAAATTTTCCAATATGCGGCGTAAATCGTGCCCGCCTCGCGGCAGGATCGTTTACACTTAGCGAGTTCTGGAAAGTCCTGTGGATAAATCGGGAAAATCTGTGAGAAACAGAAGATCTCTTGCGCAGTTTAGGCTATGATCCGCGGTCCCGATCGTTTTGCAGGATCTTGATCGGGCATATAACCGCAGACAGCGGTTCGTGCGTCACCCTCAAGCAGGGTCTTTTCGACGTACGTCAACAATCATGAATGTTTCAGCCTTAGTCATTATCGACTTTTGTTCGAGTGGAGTCCGCCGTGTCACTTTCGCTTTGGCAGCAGTGTCTTGCCCGATTGCAGGATGAGTTACCAGCCACAGAATTCAGTATGTGGATACGCCCATTGCAGGCGGAACTGAGCGATAACACGCTGGCCCTGTACGCGCCAAACCGTTTTGTCCTCGATTGGGTACGGGACAAGTACCTTAATAATATCAATGGACTGCTAACCAGTTTCTGCGGAGCGGATGCCCCACAGCTGCGTTTTGAAGTCGGCACCAAACCGGTGACGCAAACGCCACAAGCGGCAGTGACGAGCAACGTCGCGGCCCCTGCACAGGTGGCGCAAACGCAGCCGCAACGTGCTGCGCCTTCTACGCGCTCAGGTTGGGATAACGTCCCGGCCCCGGCAGAACCGACCTATCGTTCTAACGTAAACGTCAAACACACGTTTGATAACTTCGTTGAAGGTAAATCTAACCAACTGGCGCGCGCGGCGGCTCGCCAGGTGGCGGATAACCCTGGCGGTGCCTATAACCCGTTGTTCCTTTATGGCGGCACGGGTCTGGGTAAAACTCACCTGCTGCATGCGGTGGGTAACGGCATTATGGCGCGCAAGCCGAATGCCAAAGTGGTTTATATGCACTCCGAGCGCTTTGTTCAGGACATGGTTAAAGCCCTGCAAAACAACGCGATCGAAGAGTTTAAACGCTACTACCGTTCCGTAGATGCACTGCTGATCGACGATATTCAGTTTTTTGCTAATAAAGAACGATCTCAGGAAGAGTTTTTCCACACCTTCAACGCCCTGCTGGAAGGTAATCAACAGATCATTCTCACCTCGGATCGCTATCCGAAAGAGATCAACGGCGTTGAGGATCGTTTGAAATCCCGCTTCGGTTGGGGACTGACTGTGGCGATCGAACCGCCAGAGCTGGAAACCCGTGTGGCGATCCTGATGAAAAAGGCCGACGAAAACGACATTCGTTTGCCGGGTGAAGTGGCGTTCTTTATCGCCAAGCGTCTACGATCTAACGTACGTGAGCTGGAAGGGGCGCTGAACCGCGTCATTGCCAACGCCAACTTTACCGGAAGGGCGATCACCATCGACTTCGTGCGTGAGGCGCTGCGCGACTTGCTGGCATTGCAGGAAAAACTGGTCACCATCGACAATATTCAGAAGACGGTGGCGGAGTACTACAAGATCAAAGTTGCGGATCTCCTTTCCAAGCGTCGATCCCGGTCGGTGGCGCGTCCGCGCCAGATGGCGATGGCGCTGGCGAAAGAGCTGACTAACCACAGTCTGCCGGAGATTGGCGATGCGTTTGGTGGTCGTGACCACACGACGGTGCTTCATGCCTGCCGTAAGATCGAGCAGTTGCGTGAAGAGAGCCACGATATCAAAGAAGATTTTTCAAATTTAATCAGAACATTGTCATCGTAAACCTATGAAATTTACCGTAGAACGTGAGCATTTATTAAAACCGCTACAACAGGTGAGCGGTCCGTTAGGTGGTCGTCCTACGCTACCGATTCTCGGTAATCTGCTGTTACAGGTTGCTGACGGTACGTTGTCGCTGACCGGTACTGATCTCGAGATGGAAATGGTGGCACGCGTTGCGCTGGTTCAGCCACACGAGCCAGGAGCGACGACCGTTCCGGCGCGCAAATTCTTTGATATCTGCCGTGGTCTGCCTGAAGGCGCGGAAATTGCCGTGCAGCTGGAAGGTGAGCGGATGCTGGTGCGCTCCGGGCGTAGCCGTTTTTCGCTGTCTACCCTGCCAGCGGCGGATTTCCCGAACCTCGATGACTGGCAGAGTGAAGTCGAATTTACCCTGCCGCAGGCAACGATGAAGCGTCTGATTGAAGCGACCCAGTTTTCGATGGCGCATCAGGACGTTCGCTATTACTTAAATGGTATGCTGTTTGAAACCGAAGGTGAAGAACTGCGCACCGTGGCAACCGACGGCCACCGTCTGGCGGTCTGTTCAATGCCAATTGGTCAATCTTTGCCAAGCCATTCGGTGATCGTACCGCGTAAAGGCGTGATTGAACTGATGCGTATGCTCGACGGCGGCGACAATCCGCTGCGCGTGCAGATTGGCAGCAACAATATTCGCGCCCACGTTGGCGACTTTATCTTCACCTCCAAACTGGTGGATGGTCGCTTCCCGGATTACCGCCGCGTTCTGCCGAAGAATCCGGACAAACATCTGGAAGCTGGCTGCGATCTGCTCAAGCAGGCGTTTGCCCGTGCGGCAATTCTCTCTAACGAGAAATTCCGCGGCGTGCGCCTGTATGCCAGCGAAAACCAGCTGAAAATCACCGCCAACAACCCGGAACAGGAAGAAGCGGAAGAGATCCTCGACGTTACCTATAGCGGTGCGGAGATGGAAATCGGCTTCAACGTCAGCTATGTGCTGGATGTTCTGAACGCGCTGAAATGCGAAAACGTCCGCATGATGCTGACCGATTCGGTTTCCAGCGTGCAGATTGAAGATGCCGCATCACAGTCGGCTGCCTATGTTGTCATGCCAATGAGACTGTAATGTCCCTCACCCGCTTGTTGATCCGCGATTTCCGCAACATTGAAACCGCGGATCTCGCTTTATCTCCCGGCTTTAACTTTCTGGTAGGTGCCAACGGCAGTGGCAAAACCAGCGTGCTGGAAGCCATCTATACGCTCGGCCATGGTCGGGCGTTTCGCAGTTTGCAGATTGGTCGCGTCATTCGCCATGAGCAGGAGGCATTTGTTCTCCATGGGCGATTACAGGGCGAAGAGCGCGAGACGGCGATTGGCTTAACCAAGGACAAACAGGGCGACAGCAAAGTCCGCATCGACGGTACTGACGGGCATAAAGTCGCGGAACTGGCGCACCTGATGCCAATGCAGCTGATAACGCCAGAAGGGTTTACTTTACTCAACGGCGGCCCCAAATACAGAAGAGCATTCCTCGACTGGGGATGCTTTCACAACGAACCCGGATTTTTCACCGCCTGGAGCAATCTCAAGCGATTGCTCAAGCAGCGCAATGCGGCGCTGCGCCAGGTGACACGTTACGAACAGCTACGCCCGTGGGATAAAGAACTGATCCCGCTGGCGGAGCAAATCAGCACCTGGCGCGCGGAGTATAGCGCCGGTATCGCGGCCGATATGGCCGATACCTGTAAGCAATTTCTCCCTGAGTTTTCTCTGACTTTCTCTTTCCAGCGCGGCTGGGAGAAAGAGACAGAATATGCTGAGGTGCTGGAACGTAATTTTGAACGCGATCGCCAGCTAACCTACACCGCGCATGGCCCGCATAAAGCGGACTTACGCATTCGCGCCGACGGTGCGCCGGTGGAAGATACCTTATCGCGTGGGCAGCTTAAGCTGTTGATGTGCGCCTTACGTCTGGCGCAAGGAGAGTTCCTCACCCGTGAAAGCGGGCGGCGGTGTCTCTACCTGATAGATGATTTTGCCTCTGAGCTTGATGATGAGCGTCGCGGGCTGCTTGCCAGCCGCTTAAAAGCGACGCAATCACAGGTCTTTGTCAGCGCGATCAGTGCTGAACACGTTATAGACATGTCGGACGAAAATTCGAAGATGTTTACCGTGGAAAAGGGTAAAATAACGGATTAACCCAAGTATAAATGAGCGAGAAACGTTGATGTCGAATTCTTATGACTCCTCCAGTATCAAAGTCCTGAAAGGGCTGGATGCGGTGCGTAAGCGCCCGGGTATGTATATCGGCGACACGGATGACGGTACCGGTCTGCACCACATGGTATTCGAGGTGGTAGATAACGCTATCGACGAAGCGCTCGCGGGTCACTGTAAAGAAATTATCGTCACCATTCACGCCGATAACTCTGTCTCTGTACAGGATGACGGGCGCGGTATTCCGACCGGTATTCACCCGGAAGAGGGCGTATCGGCGGCGGAAGTGATCATGACCGTTCTGCACGCAGGCGGTAAATTTGACGATAACTCCTATAAAGTGTCCGGCGGTCTGCACGGCGTTGGTGTTTCGGTAGTAAACGCCCTGTCGCAAAAACTGGAGCTGGTTATCCAGCGCGAGGGTAAAATTCACCGTCAGATCTACGAACACGGTGTACCGCAGGCTCCGCTGGCGGTTACCGGCGAGACTGAAAAAACCGGCACCATGGTGCGTTTCTGGCCCAGCCTCGAAACCTTCACCAATGTGACCGAGTTCGAATATGAAATTCTGGCGAAACGTCTGCGTGAGTTGTCGTTCCTCAACTCCGGCGTTTCCATTCGTCTGCGCGACAAGCGCGACGGCAAAGAAGACCACTTCCACTATGAAGGCGGCATCAAGGCGTTCGTTGAATATCTGAACAAGAACAAAACGCCGATCCACCCGAATATCTTCTACTTCTCCACTGAAAAAGACGGTATTGGCGTCGAAGTGGCGTTGCAGTGGAACGATGGCTTCCAGGAAAACATCTACTGCTTTACCAACAACATTCCGCAGCGTGACGGCGGTACTCACCTGGCAGGCTTCCGTGCGGCGATGACCCGTACCCTGAACGCCTACATGGACAAAGAAGGCTACAGCAAAAAAGCCAAAGTTAGCGCCACCGGTGACGATGCGCGTGAAGGCCTGATTGCGGTCGTTTCCGTGAAAGTGCCGGACCCGAAATTCTCCTCCCAGACCAAAGACAAACTGGTTTCTTCTGAGGTGAAATCAGCGGTTGAACAGCAGATGAACGAACTGCTGGCAGAATACCTGCTGGAAAACCCAACCGACGCGAAAATCGTGGTTGGCAAAATTATCGATGCTGCCCGTGCCCGTGAAGCGGCGCGTCGCGCGCGTGAAATGACCCGCCGTAAAGGTGCGCTCGACTTAGCGGGCCTGCCGGGCAAACTGGCAGACTGCCAGGAACGCGATCCGGCGCTTTCCGAACTGTACCTGGTGGAAGGGGACTCCGCGGGCGGCTCTGCGAAGCAGGGGCGTAACCGCAAGAACCAGGCGATTCTGCCGCTGAAGGGTAAAATCCTCAACGTTGAGAAAGCGCGCTTCGATAAGATGCTCTCTTCTCAGGAAGTGGCGACGCTTATCACCGCGCTTGGCTGTGGTATCGGTCGTGACGAGTACAACCCGGACAAACTGCGTTATCACAGCATCATCATCATGACCGATGCGGACGTCGACGGCTCGCACATTCGTACGCTGCTGTTGACCTTCTTCTATCGTCAGATGCCGGAAATCGTTGAACGCGGTCACGTCTACATCGCTCAGCCGCCGCTGTACAAAGTGAAGAAAGGCAAGCAGGAACAGTACATTAAAGACGACGAAGCGATGGATCAGTACCAGATCTCTATCGCGCTGGATGGCGCAACGCTGCACACCAACGCCAGCGCACCGGCATTGGCTGGCGAAGCGTTAGAGAAATTGGTGTCTGAGTACAACGCGACGCAGAAAATGATCAACCGCATGGAGCGTCGTTATCCGAAAGCAATGCTGAAAGAGCTTATCTATCAGCCGACGCTGACGGAAGCCGACCTCTCTGATGAGCAGACCGTTACCCGCTGGGTGAACGCGCTGGTCAGCGAACTGAACGACAAAGAACAGCACGGCAGCCAGTGGAAGTTTGATGTCCACACCAATGCCGAACAAAACCTGTTTGAACCGATTGTTCGCGTGCGTACCCACGGTGTGGATACTGACTATCCGCTGGATCACGAGTTTATCACCGGTGGCGAATATCGTCGTATCTGCACGCTGGGTGAGAAACTGCGTGGCTTGCTGGAAGAAGATGCGTTTATCGAACGTGGCGAGCGTCGTCAGCCGGTAGCCAGCTTCGAGCAGGCGCTGGACTGGCTGGTGAAAGAGTCCCGTCGCGGCCTCTCCATCCAGCGTTATAAAGGTCTGGGCGAGATGAACCCGGAACAGCTGTGGGAAACCACCATGGACCCGGAAAGCCGTCGTATGCTGCGCGTTACCGTTAAAGATGCGATTGCTGCCGACCAGTTGTTCACCACGCTGATGGGCGACGCCGTTGAACCGCGCCGTGCGTTTATTGAAGAGAACGCCCTGAAAGCGGCGAATATCGATATTTAATGGCGCTAACCATGCGAGCGTGCCTGATGCGCTACGCTTATCAGGCCTACGAAAATCTTGCAATGTATTGAATTTTCATGATTTTGTAGGCCGGATAAGGCGTTCACGCCGCATCCGGCAAGAAGCTATAAGAAAAGGGCGGAGATCATCTCCGCCCTTTTTATTTCTGCAATCCGCAATTATCATCCCGCAAATCTATACTTTTTGGGTCAACACGTAACGCTTTACAGGTGATTATCATGGGGCTTTTTGATGAAGTTGTCGGTGCCTTTCTGAAAGGCGATGCGGGGAAATATCAGGCTATTTTAAGTTGGGTTGAGGAGCAGGGCGGCATTCAGGTGCTGCTGGAAAAACTGCAAAGTGGCGGCTTAGGGGCCATTCTCTCAACCTGGCTGAGTAATCAACAGGGCAATCAATCGGTTAGTGGCGAGCAACTGGAATCGGCGCTCGGCACAAATGCGGTGTCCGATCTCGGGCAAAAACTTGGCGTGGATACCAGTACAGCTTCCAGTTTACTGGCAGAGCAATTGCCGAAGATTATTGATGCGCTCTCACCGCAAGGTGAAGTGTCACCACAAGCCAATAACGATCTGCTTTCCGCAGGTATGGAACTGCTGAAAGGGAAACTCTTCCGCTAAGCAAATGGGGAGCATGCAACCCGCGTTGCATCCCCCTTTTCCCTCGGGTGTTGTACTGATTTTTGAGCGGAATCGCGTTAGCATGGGTCAGGAACTAATCTACCTGGGGAACTCATGGCTATCAAACTCATTGCTATCGATATGGATGGCACCCTTCTGCTGCCCGATCACACCATTTCACCCGCCGTTAAAAATGCGATTGCCGCAGCTCGCGCCCGTGGCGTGAATGTCGTGCTAACGACGGGTCGCCCGTATGCAGGTGTGCACAACTACCTGAAAGAGCTGCATATGGAACAGCCGGGCGACTACTGCATTACTTATAACGGCGCGTTGGTACAGAAGGCCGCCGATGGTAGCACCGTGGCGCAAACCGCTCTCAGCTATGACGACTACCGTTTCCTGGAAAAACTCTCTCGCGAAGTCGGTTCTCATTTCCACGCCCTGGACCGCACCACGCTGTATACAGCAAATCGCGATATCAGCTACTACACGGTGCATGAATCCTTCGTTGCCACCATTCCGCTGGTGTTCTGCGAAGCGGAGAAAATGGACCCCAATACCCAGTTCCTGAAAGTGATGATGATTGATGAACCCGCCATCCTCGACCAGGCTATTGCGCGTATTCCGCAGGAAGTGAAAGAGAAATATACCGTGCTGAAAAGTGCGCCGTACTTCCTCGAAATCCTCGATAAACGCGTTAACAAGGGTACGGGTGTGAAATCACTGGCCGACGTGTTAGGTATTAAACCGGAAGAAATCATGGCGATTGGCGATCAGGAAAACGACATCGCAATGATTGAATATGCAGGCGTCGGTGTGGCGATGGATAACGCTATTCCTTCGGTGAAAGAAGTGGCGAACTTTGTCACCAAATCCAACCTTGAAGATGGCGTGGCGTTTGCTATTGAGAAGTATGTGCTGAATTAATCAGTGGACGGGCAAACAGCATAAACGCGTTTGCCCGCTTACTGATTATTGGTTTACTGCATATACAACCAGAAATTGCAGCGGTGCAGTAATGATGTCCAGCGTAACAGTCACTGGCAGTAATGCTGCGGAAACACCATCCGGAATGCCTCTGGGTGAATAGTATTCATAAAATCGCACTTTAAATGGATGGTAGAACGCCATCACCTTTGAGTAATCCATGTTTTTATTTTTCTCATGGATTGTGCCTTTTAGGTTTTCCAGTGACCTGGTACAGTGTTGAACACCACAGGCAAAACCATAATGCGTTGCCAGTGCCTTTTCTTCTTCGTTATTCCAGTAGTAGTAAAGCGATATTGTGCCGGTAAATTTCTTTTTCCCCGCATTTAAAACAAATCTTGCGTCATCGGCAACCTGAATATTGTGCCGGTTAAGTGCTGGATCATTGAGCATCTTAACGATGTCATCGGCACCATCAGTGATAAGGTAATCCAGCGATTCCCCTACAAAAACATAGCCTTTTGTTCCATTACTATCTTTTGCCTGCGATAGCCCAGTGATGGTGTCTGACTGCGATTGATACTTTCCTGAACTACCCTTTGCGGTATGG
>NZ_SJWV01000229.1:0-5576 GCF_004352695.1 Escherichia sp. KCJ4928 | reverse complement strand
GCTCTGCTGGGATTTGTCATGCAGCGTGGGCGTTTTTGCCTGACAGGTGGTTTTCGCGATATGTATCTCGCGAAAAATAATCGCATGTTTTACGCCTTGCTGATTGCAATTTCGGTACAAAGTGTGGGGGTTTTTGCGTTAATTCAGGCGGGCCTACTGACTTACGAAGCCGGGGCGTTCCCGTGGCTTGGTACTGTTATAGGTGGGTATATCTTTGGGCTGGGAATTGTTCTGGCGGGTGGATGTGCCACCGGGACCTGGTATCGCGCGGGTGAGGGATTGATCGGCAGTTGGATCGCGCTTTTCACTTATATGGTGATGAGTGCGGTGATGCGTTCTCCACATGCCAGTGGTTTAAATCAAACCTTGCAGCACTACAGTACTGAACATAACTCTATTGCTGAGACTTTTAATTTGTCTGTGTGGCCGTTGGTTGCCGTTTTGCTGGTGATAACGCTCTGGGTGGTGATGAAAGAGTTGAAGAAGCCAAAACTCAAAGTCGCGACCTTACCGCCGCGCCGAACCGGGATCGCTCATATTCTGTTTGAAAAACGCTGGCATCCCTTTGTCACTGCTGTACTCATCGGTTTGATTGCGCTTTTAGCCTGGCCCCTGAGTGAAGCAACCGGACGCATGTTTGGGTTAGGAATCACTTCCCCAACGGCCAATATTCTGCAATTTCTGGTCGCGGGTGACGTGAAATACATTAACTGGGGCGTTTTCCTGGTGTTAGGGATCTTCGTGGGGTCATTTATTGCAGCCAAAGCGAGCCGTGAGTTCCGCGTTCGCGCAGCTGATGCACAAACAACATTACGTAGCGGGTTAGGTGGTGTACTGATGGGCTTCGGTGCCAGTATTGCAGGTGGTTGCTCTATCGGTAATGGACTGGTTATGACTGCAATGATGACCTGGCAGGGCTGGATTGGCCTTGTATTTATGATTCTCGGAGTCTGGACTGCGTCCTGGCTTGTGTATGTTCGACCGCAGCGTAAGGCGCGACTGGCGACTGCTGCGGCAAATTAAGTAAGGTGTAAAGATGGCGATTAAAAAGCTGGATGTGGTGACGCAGGTCTGTCCGTTTCCACTCATAGAAGCAAAAGCAGCACTGGCAGAAATGGCCAGCGGCGATGAGTTGGTAATTGAGTTTGATTGCACCCAGGCAACTGAAGCAATCCCACAGTGGGCGGCAGAAGAAGGACATGCCATCACCGATTATCAGCAGATTGACGATGCAGCGTGGAGCATCACCGTTCAAAAAGCCTGACTCAACATTGTCCTCCGCCGTACCAGCGGCGGAGGCTTCAAATTAGACGATCTCTTCCGCGTACTGCCAAAGTGCTTTTAACAGCGCCACTTTCTCTTTGTCATCGGCATATTGTTGTACCAGCATCTGCAATTCATCAGCATAACCCTGCAAAAACTCTGGCGTGAATACCTGGCGGCGGTGCTCCAGCCAGCGTTGCTGCTCGGCATAATCCAGCGTCCCCGGGAAGTTGCGTGCCCGATAATTGAACAACAGCTTTTCAATCCGTTTATCAACAAAAGTGATATCCAGTGCCGGTAAATTACGTGGCTCGGTTTCCAACACAATTTTCATTGCTGCACGATCTGCGTCACTGAAAAAGCCGTTATAAAGCTGTGCATCCACGTTATCTGTAGGCGTAAACGGTTCGGCTTCCGCGAATATCGCCACCACTTTTTCACGCACTTGCGGATTTTCACGCAGAATTTTCAGGTTATCGAGGCAATGCTGACGATTAATTCCCAGTCGGTCGGCATCTTCCGGGCGTAGCGTATTCGCCTGGGCCAGCACCGGACATTTATTGATGTGCACCAGCTTAACCGGAACGGCGGCGTTATCGCCAAGATCGGTTTTTGCGGTATATAAACGCTCGCGCAATGTGTCGCTATCCAGTTCCAGTAATGGCGAAATGTCTCCTGCCAAATCCACCATAATTACAGCATTGCGATTTTCAGGATGCCACGCCAGCGGTGCCACCCAGCTGGTATTGCCGCGCCATGCCCCAAACATTCCGGAAATGTGAACCAGGGGTTTCATCTGCGGAACATCAATCAACGCCATCAGTTTGTGTTTATTACGATGGGTAAAGAGATAATCAAACAGGCGTGGCTGACGCGTTTTTACCAGTTTCGCCATCGCAATAGTGGCGTACACATCAGCCATCGCATCGTGGGCGTTGCTATGTTCAATACCATTCGCTTTGGTTAAATGCTCAAGGCGAAAGCTCGGTAGACCGTCATCATTTTCAGGCCAGTTTATTCCTTCCGGGCGCAGGGCATAACAGGCACGCATAACATCCAACAAATCCCAGCGCGAGTTATCATGCTGCCAGCTCCAGGCGTAAGGATCGTAGAAATTACGATAAAAAACGTTGCGTGTGACTTCGTCGTCGAAACGCACATTGTTGTAGCCCAGAATACAGGTCTTCGGTACGGTAAAAAGCGAGTGAATACGGGCGGCAAACGCGGCTTCGTTTTCTCCTTTCGCCCGTGCTTCCTGCGGGGTAATACCGGTAATTAATACTGCTCCAGGCTGGGGTAAATAGTCATCCGCGGGCTTGCAGTAAAAGACTTCGGGTTCGCCGATGACATTGAATTCGCTATCGGTGCGAATGGCTGCGAACTGTGCAGGGCGATCTAACGCGGGGTGCGTGCCAAAGGTTTCGTAATCGTGAAACAAAAAGGTAGATTGTTGCTTACCGTCATTCATCATTAGGTTAAATCCGTTATTTCTGCTGTCTGCCAGAGTATCAAATATCACCGTGCTAATCAGCTTTAGCGCAACAATTTGACAGCGAGTGGCAACAGATCATGTCAGATAAAAATGAGAGAGTAGTCACATTTTCTTGCACTTTATTCCAGCCAGTTCATAAGTATTTCCGTAAAAAGAACAGCTATTTGAAACTCCTGAGGGTTTGCTGTTGAAACGCCGTCTTATTATTGCTGCTTCTTTGTTCGTTTTTAACTTATCGTCTGGTTTTGCGGCGGAAAACATTCCTTTTTCACCTCAGCCTCCACAGATTCATGCCGGGTCCTGGGTACTGATGGATTACACCACCGGTCAGATCCTCACCGCGGGTAATGAGCATCAACAGCGCAATCCCGCCAGCCTGACAAAGCTGATGACGGGTTATGTCGTGGATCGCGCTATCGATAGTCATCGCATTACGCCAGACGATATTGTCACCGTGGGGCGCGATGCGTGGGCGAAAGATAATCCGGTGTTTGTCGGTTCTTCACTGATGTTTTTGAAAGAGGGCGATCGCGTATCGGTACGTGATTTAAGCCGTGGTTTAATTGTGGATTCCGGAAATGACGCTTGTGTTGCTCTGGCTGACTATATTGCCGGTGGGCAACGGCAGTTTGTTGAAATGATGAACAACTATGCCGAGAAGCTGCATCTCAAGGATACGCATTTTGAAACAGTGCATGGTCTGGATGCACCTGGCCAGCATAGCTCGGCTTATGATTTAGCTGTGCTTTCTCGCGCTATCATCCACGGCGAGCCCGAGTTTTATCATATGTACAGTGAGAAAAGTCTCACCTGGAACGGTATCACCCAGCAAAACCGTAACGGGTTGTTGTGGGATAAAACCATGAATGTTGACGGCCTGAAAACGGGTCATACTTCTGGTGCCGGGTTTAATCTCATTGCTTCGGCTGTAGATGGGCAGCGTCGTCTCATTGCAGTGGTAATGGGGGCTGACAGTGCAAAAGGTCGTGAGGAAGAGGCAAGAAAATTACTGCGTTGGGGGCAACAAAACTTTACTACGGTGCAAATTTTGCACCGTGGGAAAAAGGTCGGAACGGAACGCATCTGGTATGGCGATAAAGAAAATATCGACCTGGGAACGGAACAAGAGTTCTGGATGGTGCTACCGAAAGCCGAAATTCCACATATCAAAGCCAAATATACCCTTGATGGTAAAGAGCTCACCGCGCCAATTAGCGCCCATCAGCGGGTAGGGGAAATTGAACTTTACGACCGTGATAAACAGGTGGCGCACTGGCCGCTGGTTACCCTGGAATCTGTCGGGGAAGGCAGCATGTTTTCTCGCCTGAGTGATTATTTCCACCATAAGGCCTGACCTTTCTTTTGCAGCAGACTGGCAGGAGTGCGAGTCTGCTCGCATAATCAACACTCATTCCTTGTGGTTTTAATTTTGCAACTATACTGTATATAAAAACAGCATCAATGGAGGCGTCATGAACTACGAGATTAAGCAGGAAGAGAAACGTACCGTTGCAGGTTTCCATCTCGTTGGCCCGTGGGAACAGACGGTAAAGAAAGGTTTTGAGCAGTTGATGATGTGGGTAGATAGCAAAAATATTGTGCCGAAGGAGTGGGTTGCTGTCTATTACGACAATCCGGATGAAACACCCGCCGAAAAATTACGCTGCGACACCGTCGTGACGGTACCGAATAACTTTACGCTCCCCGAAAACAGTGAGGGCGTCATTCTGACAGAAATTTCAGGTGGTCAATATGCGGTGGCGGTGGCTCGTGTAGTCGGTGATGATTTTGCTAAACCCTGGTATCAGTTCTTTAATAGCCTCTTGCAGGACAGTGCTTATGAAATGTTACCAAAGCCCTGCTTCGAGGTTTACTTGAACAATGGCGCGGAAGATGGGTACTGGGATATCGAAATGTATGTTGCGGTGCAGCCAAAACATCACTAATTCATCTCAGGGCGGTGTGTTAACGCGAAGACCACTCTTTTTTTGAAAGCGAAAAGAGTAAGATGCGCCTTTCAAATTTTTCGCTCCTGCCGGGAAATTACACTGTTCCCGGTATGTCCGTCGGATAACTCAGAGGCGCGCCTTCTGGCCGACAGATGTGTTATGAGCGCTTTTCATCTTCATTACGGAGTTTCTGAGTGCGTGCCGATAAGTCATTAAGCCCGTTTGAAATCCGGGTATACCGCCATTACCGCATTGTGCATGGTACTCGGGTCGCGCTGGCATTCCTGCTCACTTTTCTCATTATCCGCCTGTTTACTATCCCGGAAAGCACCTGGCCGCTGGTCACCATGGTGGTGATTATGGGGCCAATCTCGTTCTGGGGGAACGTTGTCCCTCGTGCCTTCGAACGTATTGGCGGTACGGTGTTGGGGTCGATTTTAGGTCTTATCGCTCTGCAACTGGAGTTAATTTCGTTACCGCTGATGTTAGTCTGGTGTGCGGCGGCGATGTTTCTTTGCGGTTGGCTGGCGCTGGGCAAGAAACCGTATCAAGGATTATTGATTGGGGTGACGCTGGCAATTGTTGTGGGTTCCCCGACAGGTGAAATTGATACGGCGTTATGGCGAAGCGGCGATGTGATCCTCGGCTCTTTACTGGCAATGTTGTTTACCGGTATCTGGCCACAACGGGCGTTCATCCACTGGCGCATTCAACTGGCGAAAAGTCTGACCGAGTATAATCGGGTCTTGTATTATCCCTCCAGTGCAGAGAAAATCGGCCAGTTTTCTCTGCCTGCAGTCCGCATGCCGTATCGGGCCTTGGGTTCTAACCTGTTGCGTAGATTTATGCAGCGGACTGCCTTTCTCCCAAAG
>NZ_SJWV01000228.1:0-5600 GCF_004352695.1 Escherichia sp. KCJ4928 | reverse complement strand
CTCCTATTTTTTCAATTCCTCCTCGCGGAGCGGCTGCTGTTGAAACGTGGATGTATCAGGTTGCTCAGCGTACCAATTTTCCAAATCGTATTGTTTGTATCAAAAATCCAGGATACTCAAATTACACCTTTGTTAATGATAATTGTAGTATTCATAGGGTTGGATTCAGTCGCATATATAAGCGGTTATTTCAAAAATGGACAAGACTTGATCCTCTTCCATATTCACAGAGAATATTGAATATTGCACATGATTTTCCTATAACGAAAGAAAGTGTTATTGTAGTTCATAATAGCATGAAGCTATACACTCAAATTCGTAAGCGAGCTCCTCAGGCAAGAGTGGTTATACATATGCATAATGCATTTGAACCAAAATTGCTTGAGCAAAATGTTAAAATGATAGTGCCTAGTTTATACTTGAAAAAGTATTACCAATCTTATTTAGCAAATGCAGATATTGAGATTGTACCAAATGGAATTGATTTAGAAACCTATCAATCTAATTTTCAGCCGATCACTAGAAGCGAACTTAATATCTCCCCTGAAGAGAAAATTATTTTTTATGCTGGGCGTATCGTCCCTGACAAAGGCATATTGCTGTTGATGCAATCATTCGAAAAATTGGCCGCTGCTCACAAAAATTTAAAATTAGTTGTGATTGGTGATTATACAGAAATGAGTAAAAGTGACAAAGGTGCATATCAACGCAATGTCAGGGAAATTGCAAAACGTTTGAAGGATCGTTGCATTATGTTAGGAAGCATACCGCCTGAAAAGATGCATTGTTATTACCCACTGGCAGATTTAGTCGTCATTCCTTCCCAGTTCCAGGAACCATTTTGCATGGTGGCAATTGAAGCTATGGGTGCTGGTAAGCCTGTTTTAGTGAGTACGCGTGGGGGGATGACGGAATTTGTCAAAGAAAATACTACGGGATTCCATTTAAAAGAACCTATGACTGCAGACTCCATAAGCAGCGATATTTTAAAAACGTTAGCGAATCCTGAATTAACAGCAGTTGCAAAGCAAGGTCAGGACTTTGTGTTTGAACACTACAGTTGGGATGGCGTAACTCAAAGATTCGAAGAGGTTATTCATAATTGGTTTGAATAAATAAAAAGGCCGCATTATGCAGCCTTTTTTATTTTTTATTTGTTTTTCATCGCTAATAATAAGCCGGCGTAAACGCCTAATAAATTTGGTTCAATTTGTTCTACGTTTCCACGGATAACAAAATAACCTATAAAAGATAGTAAGATTATATAATATGCATTATATGGTGAGCGATATTTATTCTTGACGCCATTTTTTATACACTCTTTCAATATTACACAGTATAGCATCATAAGACTTACCAGCCCTAATAAACCAGTGCCAAACCAGATGAATAGCGCAAAATTATGTGGCCCTATTGATTGTCTAAAGGTCCATTCTGGATAATCAATGACACGTTTATTATAGACATCTTTATATGCAACGTTACCGTAACCATAACCAATAACAGGATTTTCTAATATTAGATCGAGTGCGCTGCCTTGAGTACCATTTGCATAGCGATAAGAACTATTAGTTTGTTGAAGTTTATACGTTAGCTTTGCGGTCATCTCCTTATGTGTGAAAATAACCGACAATGCAATGATGGCAACCATTACTCCTACTAATAGTAACTTCCATTGTTTAAACATCAGAATCCATATTAATCCAATGACTAACACGGAAAGCCAGGCCCCTCTGGATAAAGTTCCTAATATCAGAAAAATAAAAATAACGCTTAGAACCACAAAAGAAATGCGGTATTTTGCTGATTTGATAAGCCAGAGATTTAACAATGCAGGGAATAAAAAGACCATCGAGTCAGAAATGCTACGGTGTCTATAATCTGCGAATGGCATTATCCCTTGTTGATAGTCCTTATAATAGGTAATCAATTCAGAAAAACAGCGTAAGCCCAACGCACTAATAAATGAGAAGAAAACGATTTTTTCGACATCTTCTCTTTTCTCGTCTCTCAATATGATCGGTATTGCTATTGTGCATAGTAAAGTATTCTCAATAATAGCTTTGAAAATTTCCTTCATGCTAGCACCTGCATCAGGGGATTGAAGAAGTGACAGCAATGCAGCAATAGTTAATATGGCAACACTACCAAAAAGAAATGTTTTAAATAGTGAGAGATAGTGTTTTGGCCGTTTGCAGAGATAGACGATTGTCGTTATTGTCATAAGAATAACAATAAGATGTTTATACCTTGTAATCCCACCCAAAAAATAGGTGGTAATGAATAAGAATACGAGAGCTCTGTTCCAGTACGCTATCCAGTTTTTTTTCTCGAGAGAGAAAAATAATGTTGAGGTCATCTTATCTCCGATGTCAACTTATTGGTTATTATTTCAAGATTTAAATTTTGAAAAACGGTTTGAGCTGGCAAATCTGCAAGAGACATACTTGTAGAACGACACTCTACTTGATTCTTCCCATACCCACCAATTAATCCCGGATCGGTTGGTCCATAAACCGTGATATTGGGTCTATCCAGTGCCGCCGTTAAATGGCTTAACCCCGTATCCACCGACACTACAAATTTAGCCCCGGCCAGCACGCGGGCAACGCCTTCCAGACTCATCTTCGGCAATACTTCAACATAAGCAAATCCTTCCGCCAGTCGTTTCGCCCGTTCTTCCTCATGCGGCGCGCCCCACGGAAGTTTAATCCGTATTCCTGAATCAGCCAGTAAACCAATCAATTCTCGCCAGTGTTCTTCCGGCCAGTGTTTATCATCACGGGTCGTCGCATGAAGAAATACGGCATATTCGCCAGCATCTGTAGGCAGGTTCGTCAGAAAATGCTGTGCGATAGCATAATCGCCCTGGGTTTGCGGTTTGCTATAGCCCAAACTTTTGGCAAACAGTTCGCGGGTGCGTTCTACGGCGTGCTGCTGTTTTGCAATATGATGCTTACAATTGTAAAACAGGCTGGCTAAAGGTTCGCGAGCGGTTTGCCAGTCCAATCCATGCTTTACGCCATGCGCCAGACGTGTCACCAGTGCCGCGCTTTTTACCAGCCCCTGAGCGTCGATAACTGCGTCATAGTTCTCTGCTTGTAGCGCTTCACGAAACGCTTTGCGTTCAGCTTTTATGGGGGCCGAGAACCAGGCTTTACGCCAGCGACGTATTGCCACAGGAATAACTCGCTCAACGGCAGCGTGCCAGGAAGGAATCTGTGCGAACCCTTCTTCCACCACCCAGTCAAACTTAATCCCTGGGATTGCCTGCTGGGCATCAGTGAGTGCGGGCAACGTATGGAGAACATCGCCCATCGACGATGTTTTAACGATCAAAACCCGCATCCGTCAGGCTTCCTCTTGTAACAATAGCGCGTTGAGTTCTTCCAGTACGCGCTGGGGAGTAATGTCGATCAAGCTCTGGTGATAACCCTCCGCAGCGTCACCTTTACGCACTTTGTGATAGCCGGTAATCAGACGGATCACGCGCGCTTTATGGGATAGCGGCGGTGTGAAGTCCGGGCTACTTGGACCATACAGGGCAACCAGCGGACGATTGAGCGCCGCCGCAACGTGCATCAGGCCAGAATCGTTAGTGACAATGGCTTTACAGGCTGCAATCAGGATAACCGCTTGATCAAGCTGTGTTTCCCCCGCCAGGTTCCGACACCATGCCTGCTGCTCGGTATTTAAAGCGGCAAGAATCTCATTGCCTGCTTCATGATCTTTCGCCGAGCCAAACAGAACCACCTGATAACCTTCATCAATCAGCTGCTTTGCCAGCTCCGCATAGTGGTAGTGTGGCCAGCGTTTTGCCGGACCAAACTCCGCACCCGGGCAAAAACCAATCATCGGACGTTCTGATGAAAGCGAAAATTGATTACAGGTATATGATTTTTCACCTTCGCTCACCTGCAACTGCGGCCATAACAATGGCTGCGGCAGATCTTGTGCTGTGCGCATAATGCCTTTGTCATAGGCCAGCGCTATATAGCGTTCCACCATTAGCGGCCAGGCTTCTTTATCGAGCACGCGTACATCGTTGAGTAAACCGTAGCGCATCTCGCCGCGCCAGCCGGTGCGATGAGGAATACCCGCGAAGAAAGGCACTAATGCGGATTTGAAGGAGTTAGGTAAGACGTAGGCGCGGTCGTAGCGCTTTTCACGCAGGCTATGACCCAGTTTGCGGCGTTCGCCGATTTCCAGCGCTCCGTGACCGAGAGGCATAGGGATAGCTTCGTTAACTTCCGGCATCCGCGATAATAATGGACGGCACCATGCCGGTGCCATCACATCGATTATCGCCTGGGGATAGCGCGCCTGGAGCGTGCGATAGAGACTTTGCGACATCATCATGTCGCCAACCCAAGACGGGCCGATCACCAGTATTTTCATGCAGAGCTCTTATGCGTCGCGATTCAGCCAGGCCATGTATTCCGTTACACCTTCAGCAACGGTTTTGAACGGTTTGTCGTAACCCGCCGCGCGCAGATTTGTCAGATCTGCCTGAGTGAACGCCTGGTAGCGGCCTTTCAGCTTATCCGGGAACGGAATGTATTCGATCTGGCCTTTCTTGTGATAAGCCAGCGTAGCATCAGCTACAGCCTGGAAGGATTCCGCACGACCGGTGCCGAGGTTGAAGATGCCGGAAACGCCATTTTCCAGGAACCACAGGTTTACATCTGCCACATCGCCAACATAGACGAAGTCGCGTTTAAAGTTCTCGCTACCTTCGAACAGCTTCGGTGATTCACCGTTATTAAGCTGGGTGTTGAGATGGAAAGCGACGCTCGCCATGCTGCCTTTATGGCCTTCACGCGGTCCATAAACGTTGAAATAGCGGAAGCCAACAATCTGCGAGTTCGCTTCCGGCAGGATTTGGCGAACATATTCATCAAACAGGAATTTTGAGTAACCGTAGACGTTCAACGGTTTTTCGTACTCGCGGGATTCAATAAAGTCGGAGGTGCGTCCGCCGTAGGTGGCTGCGGAAGAAGCGTACAGGAACGGGATTTCACGCTCCAGGCAGTAGTGCAGCAGCTCCTTGGAGTATTGATAGTTGTTATCCATCATATACTTGCCGTCCCACTCGGTGGTGGAAGAGCACGCGCCTTCGTGGAAAATCGCTTCGACATCGCCGAACTCTTCGCCAGCCATAATCTGGATCAGGAAGTCTTCCTTATCCATATAGTCTGCGATATTCAGATCCACCAGGTTCACAAACTTGGTGCCGTCTTTCAGGTTGTCCACCACCAGAATATCGGTGATGCCTTTATCATTCAGGGCTTTAACGATGTTGCTGCCGATAAAGCCCGCGCCGCCGGTAACGATGATCATAACTGTAACCTTCGAATTATGGAGTCAGAGACAATCTCAGACACGAATGTCTGTAATCATACCATCACATCCGAATCCCTTCAGCCCTTTACATAGAGGTGCAAGGATGCTAATTGCAACAAACTAGTTTGGGTTTTAGCTAGTCCTTCATGGCGGATGTTGGTTTTGCATGTGAATAGTGCTTTAGTATCAATATTCCGATGTATGATAAATAACGGAAGCATTTGAATGGATAATATACAGTATACATTCTGTTAATA
>NZ_SJWV01000227.1:0-5623 GCF_004352695.1 Escherichia sp. KCJ4928 | reverse complement strand
CCACGGCACTGAGCGGCAGCGGGATTGCGATGAATGCCAGCGGCAGCCTGCAGGCAGGCGGGGACGTCAGCCTGACCAGCAGGGGAGATATCACTCTCGACGCTTTTACCGGCACGACGGGTAGTCTGATGTTAACGGCCGCCGGGGCAGTCATTAACACCGCACTGTTGTATGCGGGCAATAACCTCTCGCTGTTTGCCAGCACCATCCGGAACCATCACGGCGATATGCTGGCGGGTGACAGCCTGGTGATGCAGAAAGATGTCAGTGGTGCCGCGAATGCTGAAGTGATTAATACCTCCGGGAATATCGAAACCACCCGCGGTGATATCACCATCAGAACCGGACATTTACTGAATCAGCGGGAGGGTATAAATGAGACAAAATCATACATTCCGGTTGAGAATGTCGCAGTACCTGATGGTGCAAATTCTGTTTCAGTCAGAGTGGGCGATTTAGGTGAAGATGGATGGGGATATTATGTGAAGTCCTGGAGCGGTACTGCCGGTGGTGGTTTTGAGGCATGGGCCGTTCCGACTGAAAAGGGAGCCACCCGGAAATTTCTGACTGGCACAACACGCGTCGATGTTGGTGCAACAGGAGGGACTGCCAGAATTTCGGCCGGGAATAATCTGCTGATTGACGCGGACAAACTGGATAATACGGGGAGTCATCTTCTTGCCAGCGGGTTTGTCAGCCTGTCGGGTTCACAACTGAACAATCAGTCCTTCTTTGGCTATACACAGGATGAATACAATGTGTATCGCTATTACGGCAAACTGGCCATGATCCCCAACGACGGGCATCTGCAGTATGGAGATGCTTCTGCCGATGATCGCGTTACCTTTACTCTCTCCGGAGCTCCGGAATATGTCACCAGAGACACCGGTCAGGCTCTGAGAGCCGTGATTCAGGCAGGCAAAAATGTCACTGCCGTTTTTTCCAGTGATATCAGTAATACATCCACAACCTCAAATGCAGGACGGATCACAAATACCCTTGCGGCACCTGAAATTAACACGCCGGCAGAGAAAAATATCAGCCCGGGAATGGCTCAACTGGCGCCGGATGGCACAGAGATGCTGACCGTCACAGCCCCGGACTGGACTGACACCATTACCCGTCTGACGATCGGCAGTGGTACGGACCTGGCTTCCGGCATCGTGGAGGGGAACTATCCCCTGCCTTCCGGTAACAATGGTTATTTTGTCCCGTCAGCAGACCCTGACAGTCCATATCTGATTACGGTGAATCCGAAACTGGATGGTCTCGGAAAGGTGGACAGCAGTCTGTTTACCGGACTGTATGACCTGCTCAGGATGCACCCCGGGCAGGCACCACGTGAAACAGACCCGGCGTATACTGATGAAAAACAATTCCCGGGCTCATCGTATTTTCTTGACCGGCTCGGGCTGAAACCGGAAAAAGATTATCGCTTCCTGGGGGATGCCGCTTTTGATACCCGCTATGTATCGAACTATATGCTGAACCAGATCGGGGGGCGCTATATCAACGGGGTTGGTTCAGACACCGACCAGATGCGCTACCTGATGGATAACGCTGCCCGTGCACAGAAGGCGCTCGGTCTGAAGTTTGGTGTGGCACTGACAGCAGACCAGGTGGCGGCTCTCGACCAAAGTATTCTGTGGTATAAAGCCGTCACGATAAAGGGTCAGACGGTGATGGTGCCGGAGGTGTATCTGTCACCGAAAGATGTGACGCTGCAGAACGGCAGTATTATCAGCGGTCAGAATGTGCACCTGGCAGGAGGGAATGTCACTAACAGTGGCAGTACCCTGATGGCGCAGAATAATCTCACCATCGACAGCGCTGACAGTCTGGGTAACCTTGAGTCCGGGCTTATAAATGCCGGTGGCGCTCTCGGACTGAAAGCGATGGGCGATATCAACAATATCAGTGCCACGATTACCGGTAAGACTGTCCGGCTGGAGAGTCTCGCCGGCAATGTCAATAATCTCACCCGGTACTCACACTGGCAGCTTGATGCACCGGAAGACAGCCTCGCCCTGAAACACACTTATACGGGAAGCATTGCCTCTGTCAGTGCCATGGATAGTCTGGACATCCGGGCAGATAAAAACATTTCGGTCACAGGGGCAGAAATCAGTGCCGGAGACCGCGCAGCACTTATTGCCGGCAATGATCTCAGTCTGAATGCCATTGACAGGGTAAGCAGCAGACGTCATGCAAACAGTGAGTCTCACCAGCGCAGAGCCGGGCTTACGACCATTACTGCCGGCGACAGTGTGATGCTGAGTGCAGGCCGGGATGTGAGCAGTCAGGGTGCAGGTATCGCAGCGGAAGACAACATCACTGTCCGGGCCGGGCGCGACGTTAATCTGCTGGCGGAAGAGTCCGTGACCGGCAGCAGTTCATACTCGAAAAAGAAAACGGTCATTGATGAAACCGTTCGTCAGCAGGGAACGGAAATCGCCAGCGGTGGTGACACCACCGTCAACGCAGGACGGGATATCACCGCTGTTGCGTCATCCGTTACCGCAACCGGCAATATCAGCGTGAATGCCGGTCGTGATGTTGCCCTGACCACGGCGACAGAAAGTGACTATCACTATCTGGAAACGAAGAAAAAAAGCGGAGGTTTTCTCAGTAAGAAAACCACCCACACCATCAGTGAGGACAGTGCCACCCGTGAAGCTGGCTCCCTGCTGTCGGGGAACCGCGTGACCGTTAACGCCGGTGATAACCTGACGGTAGAGGGTTCGGATGTGGTGGCTGACCGGGATGTGTCACTGGCGGCGGGTAACCATGTTGATGTTCTTGCTGCCACCAGTACAGATACGTCCTGGCGCTTTAAGGAAACGAAGAAATCCGGTCTGATGGGTTCCGGCGGTATTGGTTTCACCATTGGCAGCAGTAAGACAACGCACGACCGCCGCGAGGCCGGGACAACGCAGAGTCAGAGTGCCAGTACCATCGGCTCCACTGCCGGTAATGTCAGTATTACCGCGGGCAAACAGGCTCATATCAGCGGTTCGGATGTGATTGCAAACCGGGATATCAGCATTACCGGTGACAGTGTGGTGGTTGACCCGGGGCATGACCGTCGTACTGTGGACGACAAATTTGAGCAGAAGAAAAGCGGGCTGACGGTTGCCCTTTCCGGCACAGTGGGCAGTGCCATTAATAATGCGGTCACCAGTGCACAGGAGACGAAGGAGAGCAGTGACAGTCGTCTGAAAGCCCTGCAGGCCACAAAGACAGCGCTGTCTGGTGTGCAGGCCGGACAGGCTGTGGCAATGGCCTCCGCAACCGGTGACCCGAATGCGACGGGAGTCAGCCTGTCGCTCACCACCCAGAAATCGAAATCACAACAACATTCTGAAAGTGACACAGTATCCGGCAGTACGCTGAATGCCGGGAATAATCTGTCTGTTGTCGCAACCGGCAAAAACAGGGGCGATAACCGCGGAGATATTGTGATTGCAGGAAGCCAGCTTAAGGCCGGTGGTAACACAAGCCTGGATGCCGCGAATGATATTCTGTTGAGTGGCGCCGCAAACACACAAAAAACAACGGGCAGGAACAGCAGCAGTGGCGGTGGCGTGGGTGTCAGTATCGGTGCAGGTAAAGGTGCCGGTATCAGCGTCTTTGCCAGCGTTAATGCGGCAAAAGGCAGCGAGAAAGGTAACGGTACTGAGTGGACTGAAACCACAACAGACAGCGGTAAAACCGTCACCATCAACAGTGGTCGGGATACGGTACTGAACGGTGCTCAGGTCAACGGCAACAGGATTATCGCCGATGTGGGCCACGACCTGCAGATAAGCAGCCAGCAGGACACCAGTAAGTACGACAGTAAACAGACCAGCGTGGCTGCCGGCGGTAGTTTTACCTTTGGCTCCATGACCGGCTCCGGCTACATCGCTGCCTCCCGGGATAAGATGAAGAGCCGCTTTGACTCCGTTGCTGAACAAACCGGAATGTTTGCCGGTGACGGCGGCTTCGACATTACAGTGGGCAGACATACCCAACTGGATGGTGCGGTGATTGCCTCCACTGCCACACCGGATAAAAACCACCTGGATACCGGAACGCTGGGGTTCAGTGACCTTCACAACGAAGCGGATTATAAAGTCAGTCACAGTGGGATCAGTCTGAGCGGTGGTGGCAGCTTCGGGGATAAATTTCAGGGTAACATGCCGGGTGGCATGATATCCGCCGGAGGTCACAGCGGACATGCGGAAGGAACGACTCAGGCCGCAGTGGCAGAAGGCACTATCACCATCCGGGACAGGGACAATCAGAAGCAGAATCCGGCAGACCTCAGCCGTGATCCTGCGCACGCTAATGACAGTATCAGCCCGATATTTGACAAGGAGAAGGAGCAGAGGCGTCTGCAGACAGTGGGGCTTATCAGTGACATAGGCAGTCAGGTGGCGGATATCGCGCGGACGCAGGGGGAACTGAATGCGTTGAAGGCCGCGAAGGAAGCAACCGGCGAAACACTTCCTGCTAATGCAACAGAGAAACAACGTCAGGAATATCTTGCGAAACTGCGTGATACGCCGGAATACAAAAAGGAACAGGAAAAGTATGGCACTGGCAGTGAGATTCAGCTGGGTATACAGGCCGCGACAGCCGCGCTTCAGGGACTGGCTGGGGGGAATTTAGCGGGTGCTCTGGCCGGAGCTTCGGCCCCGGAACTGGCGCACCTGCTGAAATCAACAGAAAAAGATCCGGCAGTAAATGCCATTGCTCACGCCATTCTGGGTGGCGCAGTAGCGGCAATGCAGGGTAATAATGTTGCTGCCGGTGCAGCAGGCGCAGCAACGGGAGAGCTGGCAGCCAGAGCGATTGCCGGAATGCTGTATCCGGGCGTGAAACAGTCAGACCTCAGTGAAGATCAGAAGCAGACGATAAGTACGTTGGCAACCGTTTCAGCAGGGCTGGCCGGAGGTCTTACCGGAAACAGCACCGCATCAGCAGCAGTGGGCGCACAGAGCGGGAAGAATGCTGTTGAGAATAATGCGCTCAGTGATTTAACCGAAGCTACATCGCAGGGTAAGACACCTCAGCAGGTCGCGAAAGAACGCGTTGAAGCAGAAAACGAACGCTACAGGAAAGAAAATTGTGAGGGAATGAGTGCTGATGCGTGTTCAGCTATGATGTATTCTCAGCGTAGGGAGGCGTTGAAAACTATTCTGTCGACAGGGGCGGATTTTGTACCAGTGGTTGGCGATATCAAGAGTTTTGCGGAGGCACAAAGCGCTCTGGATTACTTGGTTGCTGCAGTAGGTATTATTCCCGGTGCTGGAGATGTTGCGAGCAAGACGATTAAAGCTGCGGAGACGGCGTTGAAGAAGGGAGATGTTGTTGAAGCGTCTAAGCTGATAAATAAGGCCAGTGATGAGTTATCAGCAACACTTCCCATGGGAAGTAGATACAATCAGATGAATCAGCCTAAAAACCCATCTTATCAGCCTGTCAGGAACCTACCAGCTACTATTAGTAATAGAGAGTATTCTGGTCATGCATTGGATAGAATGCAGGACAGAGGGATAACGCCATCTGTTATTGAAAATGTGATTAAAAATGGGAAATCAACTCCCAGCAGAAATGGTACAACAGTACACTTTGATCC
>NZ_SJWV01000226.1:0-5642 GCF_004352695.1 Escherichia sp. KCJ4928 | reverse complement strand
TATTTGATTATCCAAATAAAAATAAATTTTAAAAATTAACAAATGAGTTGAATTTTTTCCGCATCCTCCGCTAAAACAGTTAATTAAAAGGGAGCATCAGGCGAATAAAGTAACAATATCGATCGTATTTATTAAATACAAATTACCGATATTTAACCTTATAATTACAATTATTTTATTAATGCAAATATATGTAAAGCGGGGCATTAAAAAAACGCCCCGTAATATAACTCAGACTAATCATTAAGCCTACATTGCGTAGGCTATTTGATTTTATTTTGCCCAGAATGCTGCTTTGGCGCGCTGCAGCTTTTCGTAGGCCTTCAACAACGACTGATGTGCAGCAAACGCGTGCAGATCGCTATCTACCGGTTGCAGGCCGTAAAACGCCGCTTCGCCGCTCATTGCCGCACTGGCGGCTTCTACGGCATCTGCGCCGTACATGCGAACAAACGCATTCAGATATTGCAGCGGCTGGCGATCTTCTTCCTGTGCCAGTAATAACAACGTTTGCAGGCAGCGATAATAGTTGGCGCGTTCCGGACTAAATACTGATGAGTTAAACTCCATCGTCCATTCGGTCCAGACCAGAGCCTGTTCCAGATCGCCACCAGCCAGCGCCAGCATGGCTTTTAATTCACCGATACGCAGGGTGTACCAACCGTTATCCGACCCGGTCGCCAGACCCAACAGCTCACGCACGCGGGTAAAGTCATCAAAACCTTCTTCATCCAGTTGCTCGATGAGGTTCAGGTAATCTTCTTTTTCCCACTCGCTGCCTGGTAGCGAAAGAATCGTTTCACGTAAATGGCTGCCCATACTGTTATTCGCGAGCCACAGATCTTCAGCCGGATAAATATCGGACATGCCAGGCACGATAATGCGGCAAGCGTAGACACCCAGATGCTCGTAATCGGCAATATAAACTTCTTTATCTTCCTTTTTGAAGATAGCCATCAGCGTGGCGAACTCTTCTTCCGTGGTGCCGGAGAAATTCCAGTCCACAAACGGATAATCGGCATCCTGCTTGAACAGGTCCCAGGAGATTAAACCGCTGGAATCGATAAAGTGCGTTTCGAGGTTGGTATGTTCAGCGACTTCTTCATCATCGAAGGTTGGCGGAGTAAACACATCCAAATCTTTCAGGCCACGACCTTGCAGCAGCTCGGTCACGGTACGTTCCAGTGCTACGCCAAAATCAGGATGCGCACCGAAAGAGGCAAAGCAGGTACCGTTAGCAGGATTGAACAGTACCACGCAAATCACCGGATACTGGCCGCCAAGCGAACCGTCATAAGCGAAGATTGGGAAACCCTCCGCTTCCAGCGTTTCGATGGCTTCAACTACTGCTGGGTAACGCGCCAGCACGTCTGCCGGGATCTCTGGCAGGCTGATGCTTTCAGCAATAATGCGGTTTTTCACGTAGCGTTCGAAAACTTCAGACAATCCCTGAACGCGTGCTTCGTTGCGGGTATTACCTGCGGACATACCGTTGGAGACGTACAGGTTACCAATGATATTCATCGGAATATAAACGGTCTGATTGTCGGACTGACGCGTAAACGGCAGGCCGCAAATACCACGATCTTCGTTACCGGATTGTAGGTCAATCAGCATGCTGCCGGTCAGTTCATTCTCCGGATCATAAAACGCGCGCAGACGGTCATCGAGTAGTCCTTCTGGCACATCGTCATTTTCGGTCAGTGGGAACCATTTTTCGTTGGGATAATGCACGAACGGACCGTTGGCGATGGTTTCGCCCAGCCAGAAATCAGCAAAAAAGTAGTTGGTTGAGAGACGCTCGAAATATTCACCAAGTGCAGAAGCCAGCGCCGCTTTTTTGGTTGCGCCTTTACCGTTGGTAAAACACAGTGCGCACTCTTTGTCGCGAATATGTACAGACCAGACGTTAGGCACAGGATTCAGCCAGGAGGCCTCTTCAATCTGAAAGCCGAGGTCTGAAAGTTTTTGCTGGAAGCGAGCGATGGAATCTTCCAGAGCGGCATCTTTGCCGGGGATAAATGTTTGCGTCATGAAAATCACTTTAGTCGTACGGAAAGCGCGCAATAATACGGGTTTTATCTCAAAGGCGCTATCACCGCCGCCATGCCGATGAACTGTTGACTATGCTTTTAGCGGATAAACCACGATAAGAGCATAAAAATGAAGGCGTTCGATCTCCACCGTATGGCATTTGATAAAGTGCCTTTTGATTTCCTTGGCGAAGTTGCACTACGTAGTCTTTATACCTTTGTACTGGTTTTTTTGTTCCTCAAAATGACCGGAAGACGCGGTGTGCGACAGATGTCGCTGTTTGAAGTGTTAATCATTCTCACGCTGGGTTCAGCGGCGGGAGATGTGGCGTTTTATGATGATGTGCCGATGGTGCCGGTACTTATCGTCTTTATCACTCTGGCGTTGTTATACCGCCTGGTAATGTGGTTGATGGCGCACAGTGAAAAACTGGAAGATTTACTGGAAGGTAAGCCGGTTGTTATTATTGAAGATGGCGAGCTGGCCTGGTCGAAACTCAATAACTCCAACATGACGGAATTTGAGTTCTTTATGGAGCTACGATTGCGTGGCGTGGAGCAGCTGGGGCAGGTACGTCTGGCGATTCTCGAAACCAACGGGCAAATCAGTGTCTATTTCTTTGAAGATGACAAGGTGAAACCGGGTTTACTTATTTTACCCAGTGATTGTACGCAGCGTTACAAAGTGGTGCCGGAGTCGGCGGACTATGCCTGTATTCGTTGTAGTGAAATCATTCATATGAAAGCGGGGGAAAAACAATTATGTCCGCGCTGTGCAAATCCAGAATGGACGAAGGCAAGTCGGGCAAAACGGGTGACCTGACAGTAAAAACATCGGCTTTTTGCTAATAATCCGAGAGATTCTTTTGTGTGATGCAAGCCACATTTTTGCCCTCAACAGTTTTACTCATTGCGATGTGTGTCACTGAATGATAAAACCGATAGCCACAGGAATAATGTATTACCTGTGGTCGCAATCGATTGACCGCGGGTTAATAGCAACGCAACGTGGTGAGGGGAAATGGCTCAAATCTTCAATTTTAGTTCTGGTCCGGCAATGCTACCGGCAGAGGTGCTTAAACAGGCTCAACAGGAACTGCGCGACTGGAACGGTCTTGGTACGTCGGTGATGGAAGTGAGTCACCGTGGCAAAGAGTTCATTCAGGTTGCAGAGGAAGCCGAGAAGGATTTTCGCGATCTTCTTAATGTCCCCTCCAACTACAAGGTATTATTCTGCCATGGCGGTGGTCGCGGTCAGTTTGCTGCGGTACCGCTGAATATTCTCGGTGATAAAACCACCGCAGATTATGTTGATGCCGGTTACTGGGCGGCAAGTGCCATTAAAGAAGCGAAAAAATACTGCACGCCTAATGTCTTTGACGCCAAAGTGACTGTTGATGGTCTGCGCGCGGTTAAGCCAATGCGTGAATGGCAACTCTCTGATAATGCTGCTTATATGCATTACTGCCCGAATGAAACCATCGACGGTATCGCCATCGACGAAACGCCAGACTTCGGCAAAGATGTGGTGGTCGCCGCCGACTTCTCTTCAACCATTCTTTCCCGTCCGATTGACGTCAGCCGTTATGGCGTGATTTACGCTGGCGCGCAGAAAAATATCGGCCCGGCTGGCCTGACAATCGTCATCGTTCGTGAAGATTTGCTGGGCAAAGCGAATATCGCGTGTCCGTCGATTCTGGATTATTCCATCCTCAACGATAACGGCTCCATGTTTAACACGCCGCCGACATTTGCCTGGTATCTATCTGGTCTGGTCTTTAAATGGCTGAAAGCGAACGGCGGTGTAGCTGAAATGGATAAAATCAATCAGCAAAAAGCAGAACTGCTATATGGGGTGATTGATAACAGCGATTTCTACCGCAATGACGTGGCGAAAGCTAACCGTTCGCGGATGAACGTGCCGTTCCAGTTGGCGGACAGTGCGCTTGACAAATTGTTCCTTGAAGAGTCTTTTGCTGCTGGCCTTCATGCACTGAAAGGTCACCGTGTGGTCGGCGGAATGCGCGCTTCTATTTATAACGCCATGCCGCTGGAAGGCGTTAAAGTGCTGACAGACTTCATGGTTGAGTTCGAACGCCGTCACGGTTAATGCCGAAATTTTGCTTAATCCCCACAGCCAGCCTGTGGGGTTTTTATTTCTGTTGTAGAGAGTTGAGTTCATGGAATCCCTGACGTTACAACCCATCGCTCGTGTCGATGGCACTATTAATCTGCCCGGTTCCAAGAGCGTTTCTAACCGCGCTTTATTGCTGGCGGCATTAGCACACGGCAAAACAGTATTAACCAATCTGCTGGATAGCGATGACGTGCGCCATATGCTGAATGCATTAACAGCGTTAGGGGTAAGCTATACGCTTTCAGCCGATCGTACGCGTTGCGAAATTATCGGTAACGGCGGTCCATTACACGCAGAAGGTGCCCTGGAGTTGTTCCTCGGTAACGCCGGAACGGCAATGCGTCCGCTGGCGGCAGCTCTTTGTCTGGGTAGCAATGATATTGTGCTGACCGGTGAGCCGCGTATGAAAGAACGCCCGATTGGTCATCTGGTGGATGCGCTGCGCCTGGGCGGGGCGAAGATCACTTACCTGGAACAAGAAAATTATCCGCCGTTGCGTTTACAGGGCGGCTTTACTGGCGGCAACGTTGACGTTGATGGCTCCGTTTCCAGCCAATTCCTCACCGCACTGTTAATGACTGCGCCTCTTGCGCCGGAAGATACGGTGATTCGTATTAAAGGCGATCTGGTTTCTAAACCTTATATCGACATCACACTCAATCTGATGAAGACGTTTGGTGTTGAAATTGAAAATCAGCACTATCAACAATTTGTCGTAAAAGGCGGGCAGTCTTATCAGTCTCCGGGTACTTATTTGGTCGAAGGCGATGCATCTTCGGCTTCTTACTTTCTGGCAGCAGCAGCAATCAAAGGCGGCACTGTAAAAGTGACCGGTATTGGACGTAACAGTATGCAGGGTGATATTCGCTTTGCTGATGTGCTGGAAAAAATGGGCGCGACCATTTGCTGGGGCGATGATTATATTTCCTGCACGCGTGGTGAACTGAACGCTATTGATATGGATATGAACCATATTCCTGATGCGGCGATGACCATTGCCACGGCGGCGTTATTTGCAAAAGGCACCACCACGCTGCGCAATATCTATAACTGGCGTGTTAAAGAGACCGATCGCCTGTTTGCGATGGCAACAGAACTGCGTAAAGTCGGCGCGGAAGTGGAAGAGGGGCACGATTACATTCGTATCACTCCTCCGGAAAAACTGAACTTTGCCGAGATCGCGACATACAATGATCACCGGATGGCGATGTGTTTCTCGCTGGTGGCGTTGTCAGATACACCAGTGACGATTCTTGATCCCAAATGCACGGCCAAAACATTTCCGGATTATTTCGAGCAGCTGGCGCGGATTAGCCAGGCAGCCTGAATGAACAACGGGCGATAAATAGCCAAATCTTTCTTTATCAAAACGTCGGCACATTGTCGGCGTTTTTTTTCGGACCTTGTGAGTCATTTTGATTAATGGTAGCGTCGCTTGTCAATGTAAGTTGTTGATACATAATATTTATATA
>NZ_SJWV01000225.1:0-5656 GCF_004352695.1 Escherichia sp. KCJ4928 | reverse complement strand
GTGTTTTCTCTGTTTTTCCTGAAACGCCTGACATTCAACGCACAACGTCACACCGGGAAATATTTTCCTCCTGGCTTCCGGAATAGGATTTCCGCATGCCTCACAGAGATAAACAGGAATACCATGAGCATTTATTTTCTGGCGTATCCGGTTTATTCCTGTCATGGTCAGTTGTTCTGTCACTGAATATGCTTCATCGACTTCATCACTCACGGAATATTCCTCCCGACATGTTCTGACACGCTACCGCCCATCCCTTTTCACGCACAGGGCACTCGTTTTACAGGCAGATTTTGAATACAGAAAGGCCGCCGGCATTGCCGACTGATATACAACTTCAGGGCCAGTTAATTAATGCGTGGTTTTCCCCACGCAGACGGTTTAATAACAAAAAACACGCTGGATGGCTGATGATAAACATCCTGATTATCAATATAAGGCGCTATCCATAATGCTGCCGTCTGCTCACCCGTTCTTAGCGGACGGGGAGGTGTTACCGGCGCAACTGAACTGACCGGAACAATCGTTTTCACTTCCCGGGCAGCGGTAAACAACGGACGTGGTGCCAGCAGTTTCTGCTCCGGAAGTTTCGTCACCGCAGGTCTGCTGCCGGACGGAGTGGTCGCAGTGACGGTCTGCACCGGCATTGTCCGGAAGTTCCCGTCAGCCAGGCGCGGCAGTGATGCCGCAACCGGCTTTGCTTCTGAGGACTGCTCCAGTTTTTTGGCCTTCTCATTGGCCTGCTCCATCGTCATACAGGTATCGGATGTGGTGGCATCACACTCAAAATCGGAGTTCGTTCCGGCACAGCCGGAAAGTAATAACGTCCCCAGCAGCGGAATAAATAAAGAAATCTGTTTCATTGTCCCTCACCTTTCTCATCGCAGTTCACAAAATCATTCTTCAAATCCCTGACCGTACAGGTTTTTACAATGTCAGGATTTTCAAAAACCGTATTCCGTGATGATTTATAAACATATGCCACAATGCGTTTCCCACCCGCATCAGGTTCTGGTGCACTGACTTCACATAACGGAGGTGTTATTCCGGACTCATACAGCACCGGATAATTTATTTTTTTGACGCTGCCATCAGAAACCAGCTTATTCATCGAAGGGTTCCTTATATTTCTGAATAATTCTGTCGATTAGTTCTTTCACCGGAACAGATTTTCCGCCACCGGATTGTCCGGCAACCACAATATGCCCCGGAGAAGAAAATAAGCTCATCGACATACCCTTCTTCATCACACCGACAGCAGCCATATTAAAATTGTGCGGCAATGATTCAGAACTGAATTCCTTCGGTGCAGGAAGTACGATTCTTGTGGCGCAGTTACTGAGAACAGCATGCATAAAATCATCTGATACGCTTTTATCTGGTACAGAGCGGGCAGTAATAACATGAATATTACGCATGTTCATTTTTATCTCCGTTATTTCTGTTTGTTCTGTCATCAGGAAAATAAACAGGGCATTTACTGATTTTTCCCGGCAGGGAAGCATCTTCAGCAAGTACTTCCCTCAGTCGTTCATCTGCGGTTCCCACCCGGACACATTTCATTTTTCCGGGCCACATCGGATATTTCCCGGTGCCTGCCGCAAACGACATATACATAAGTGCCAGCGTTGCCCAGAATGCGGTGACCAGTTGCATCAGTGACCGGTCAGTCTCCCTGGCATACTCTGTGGCTCCAGCATTGCGGTAATGGCAGATTTCTTTTTCTTCTGCTCCGGGAAGGTCTGAGGAAGAAAACCGGCATTCACTGACCGGAAACTGCCCGGCAGTGGCTGTCTGTCTTACAAAGTTAATCTCCTGAACCAGTAATTTCCCCGGCGTGGTGTTGTCCTTCCATAAAACAAATAACGCCATCAGGGCCATTGTGGCCAGTGGCAGAATGACGGTGTATTTCAGACACCAGAACACTCCACGCAGAACCCGGGCGACAACATACCGGGCGGCATGGCACGCCTGACGGGACGACGTATTATTTGCCATCGTTGCCCCCTTCCTGACCACCGGACATAAACTGCTGCGGATTCAGGTCGCCCAGCTGCTTCAGCATCTGGTCGGTATTCAGACCATTCAGGTGACTCTCTGCGGATGGCGGATTCGGCACGGGACTTCCCGGGTTACTCTCTTCCGCCTGCCCCTGTGCCTGCTCCAGCGCCATCTCTTCCACGGTTTTCAGCTGGAAACCGTCCTGGAACACCACGGTCACTTCATTACCCGCCCCGATGGGTATCACCGGGTGATACTGCTCAGCGCGTTTGATGTAGTAGTCACTGAGTGTCTGTGCCGCTTTCGATGCACCGCCACCGATCCCCATTTTCAGGACATCGCCGGCCCCGTAAGCGGCAGTGGCTCCCAGCCCGACAGCTGGCTGTGAAGCTCGCTCCATTCCCTGACCGATACCGTCAACAAATCCCGCGCCCCATGCCCAGCCGAGGATTTTGCCGTTACGCATCACCACTTCACCCTTGATACCGTTTTTACCCCGGAAGCTGACATGCCCTTTAACCGGCATATCGATGGTTTTACCCTCCTTCAGGCAACTGATATTGCGGGTACGCACGATGGCACGCTCACTGGACACATCCCCCCAGGCTTCCAGCCCAACAAAGCATCCCGTTGCGTCATAGGTTTTGCTGTTCGGCATTTCCACCAGACCGGTGATACGCAACTGCATCGGCACCGTGGATTCATTACCGGTGACAGAGGCATTGGCATCCGCCCCTTCAATCAGAATGGCTTTCGCAAAACTGCCTGACGGAATGTACGGCAGGGACGGACCTTGCTTTGTGCCAGCATCATAGCTGAACGTTTTACGCTGTATCCGGTTCGGCACCGGCACAGACTGGTACGTCACCTGTGGCGGCGGCGTGACTCCGTTGCCCGGATAGAACGCGGTGGGCGGTGGCACTGCACCTGCCCCCTGCGGCGGAAAAGCAACGGGCGCATTACCGGGCTGAGGCTCCCCCTCCGGACCGGGAGGGGATGCCGGCATCTGTGGAACTGGCTCTCCGGTCACTGTAACGGGATTCGCGCCCAGGGCTTTCACCTGCTCTGCCAGCGCAGCATTCTCCTGCCCCAGCTTTTCAATGCGACGCTGGTCATCACCACGCTGTTTGTTCAGAACATCCATCTCACGACGGATTTCCTCATACTGCTTCTGCATCTGTGCCGCCGTCACCTGCATCTCTGTCGTGGCATGCTGACGCACCTTGTCATCAAAGGTGGTATCCACAACACCGGTCATATCCGGCACAGGCTCCTGCCCTGCAACGGCATCAGTGTTCCCGGACATATCCATATCAGACAGATAAAGCGCACCACCAATTGCTGATACCGATCCGACAATCACAATCCCCAGCCACAGGAACTGCTTGCGTTTCACAATGGTGTTGATACTGGCCATCAGTTGCCCTCCCCGTCACGAATGACGTACACATCCATACGGGCAGCGGCCAGTAACTGGCTGACAGGCTGGCTGAACATCACCGCCCGTGTTCCCGGCTGCCAGAAGTCACTTTCCCGGATATTCAGCGCAGACAGCGTTTTATTTTCCACGGTAAAGCGCACCATCTTCAGGTGATTCCCCGTCCATACGGCTTCAGCTTTTGCGGACATTCCGGCAGGGGCCTGCAGGGTTTCCTTTGTCACGGGGATCTGATACCAGCCTTCTGGCATTTTTCCGGCACGGACCGCCTGACTGATGGAAACCAGCAGGGATTCGTAAGGCGTGGATGTTTCCCATGCACCGGCAGTTTCTCCTGTTCCGCGCAAATCGCTGACCAGCTGAATGGTACGCCCGGCTCCTTCACGGGGAACGGCCTGAATGGAAAGATTAAGACCACGTTCTGTTTCCAGAATGAACGTAAAAGGCTTTTTGTTGACGGTGGCCACCACCACACCACCGGATGCAGTCTGCTCATTATTGGTCAGCGCACCATCCAGACTGTTCACGGCGATAATCCGGTCTCCGGGGACGGTAAACAGATTCGGGCTGGTATTACTGATAGCAATACTTGCCTGACCGCCATTGACCATCGGAACCACTGTAGGTGCCAGTGTGCCGTTTCCTGCCAGCACGCTGCCGGAAAAAAGCAGGCAGGCGGATATTATTACTGTCTTATTTTTTCTCATCGTCTGTTTCCCCGAAATTATCCAGCCAGGTCACCCCGTTTTCCCGTTTCAGAATAAGAATGTAATGTTTGATATCAGTGAAAGGTTCGGAGTTACCAATCCATGTTTTCCGAATCCCACGGATTTCCACACGACCATATTGTGGCCAGACACGAACACTGGTCTGGAAAAAAGCAGAATTCACGTTATCTTTTTTGATGAGCTTTGCTTCTTCGGCCAGAATCACTTTCATCTTATTCTGCGCGCCAGGACGGATATACTGCAGAAGTGCCTGGTGAGAAGCATCGACGATTTCCGGTGAGACATTCAGGCGCAGGGCAATAAACGCCAGCGCCATCTGCTGCAAAAAAGAGGCATCAGCACTGTTCTGTGATACCGCAAAGGGCATATTAAATCCCATCGGTGTCACGGCTGTACGCTGTTCATTCTGAAGGCGGTAATTATTCACCCCCTGAATCACGTTAACAGTCAGACTGAGAACAATGAGCAGGGACATAAATATAAAAGCAATGGCCAGTACACGACTGGTACTTAAGCGGGCACCGTGTTCCATATAACAATCCAGGTATCAGTTCTATTTAATCCACTGCCGGAAACACGAATCAGGAACATTATGAAAAATACCGCGCAGCAGGACTGTTGGCATATACCAGTAAATAAGATCCCGTAACCAGGAGCTGCCCCGCCCTTTTTTCAGTTTTTTTATCCCGAAATAAACCAGAACCGCCGCACCAATACCGAACAGATATTTCGATGTTTCGATACCCCAGCCAATACAGATCGCTGCGGGGATCAGTTCATCCAGTGGCAGGCCAAACCAGCGGCTCTGGTTGGTCAGTGTTTCCGGGAAACGATATTTCTTAATTTTATTCTCGTCTCCCGACATCGTTTTATTTCCTGTCAGAGGCCAACGACGGTCATACCCACAGCAATAAATACAGATATGATGGCAAAACCGGCCAGGAACTTGACGTTTTTGGTCATCATGTACATGACCGCCCCGACCAGCACTTCAGCCAGAACGACCCATTTAACAATACTGGAGTCCTTACCAAAGGTGGCTTTGACGGTGTCATTCCCGGACTGCATGAGGTCCTGACCGCCAGCAGCCAGGGCCATCTGAGGGAAGAACATCATCAGCACAGCAGCCGGGATCACAGCACGAACCAGGCGAAGCATATTCAGACGCGTGAATTTAGAAAAAAACGATTTCTTTTCGACGGGCGCAGAAGCACCCTGAACACTCAAAATAGCATTCATAAGTTACCTCTATTGTGGATAGATTAATAAACTTAAAGATCTTTAATTATCGAATCAGTTTCCCCTGTTCCCTCCTTTATTGCATCCAGATTATAAAAGTCAGGAAAACGGCTCAGATGATCACGTAATCTGACTAGCACCTCATTAGTTTTTGTTCTCCCGCTACGCTCCCGGGCACCTAAGAGCTTGTGATTAGTAGCATCGTCCAATACCAGTAAAACTTTATTGCCCGGAGCAGGCCTTATTATAT
>NZ_SJWV01000224.1:0-5731 GCF_004352695.1 Escherichia sp. KCJ4928 | reverse complement strand
GTATTACATTATTGCGCGCTATGATGATCGTCTGGTGTTATCGAAATCATACAGGAGTGGGGGTAAGAAATTCGTTATATTTAATAGCGGAAATATTAATGATTTTGAAATTAATACTGTCAGAGTACGTTAAAATTTCCTGAGTAATAAAGATTTTACTGCCCGGCATTGAGCGGTTTTTTTATGCCAGAAAAATGGTGCAGTACATAAAATGTGCAGGTGGTTATTAATACCGGTCTTTCAGCTTGCTGGCTTTTTTGACAAGAGTTATTGGTGTGTCACGTTAACCGGAAAAGGGAAAAAGACATGCTGAAACAGCAGGATATGACAGAAACCGCCAGAGCAGTTTTTAATGAATTAAGTGCCACCGAACCGGCGACAGTCGGGGAGATTGCACAGAATACGTACCTTTCACGCGAACGCTGCCAGCTAATACTGACCCAGCTTGTTATGGCGGGTCTGGCAGACTATCAGTTTGGTTGTTACAGACGCCTTCAGTCCTGAAGGCTTTTTTATTTGTGGTAAATGGGCGGCTGGTGGGTGTTAGGGGCACTCACCAGCCATCTGCTCATGCGTTGGGGTCACAAGCAAACCTCAGGCCCATCTGCTTTGCGCAAAAGCGGTATGAGCCTATCAGAGACAGGCTTAATGATCCATGTTTAATACTGTAAAAATATCCAGTTGTGAGTTAATCAACGCCGACTGCCTGGAATTTATCCGGTCGTTACCCGAAAATTCTGTTGACCTGATAGTCACGGACCCGCCGTACTTTAAAGTGAAGCCTGAGGGCTGGGATAACCAGTGGAAGGGCGACGATGATTACCTGAAATGGCTGGACCAGTGTCTTGCGCAGTTCTGGCGGGTGCTGAAACCTGCCGGAAGTCTTTACCTGTTCTGTGGCCATCGCCTGGCATCTGATATCGAAATCATGATGCGTGAACGCTTCAGTGTGCTGAGCCATATTATCTGGGCGAAGCCGTCCGGACGCTGGAACGGGTGCAACAAGGAAAGCCTGCGGACGTATTTCCCCGCCACAGAGCGCATTCTGTTCGCGGAACATTATCAGGGGCCGTATCGTCCGAAAGATGCCGGGTATGAGGCGAAGGGCAGGGCACTGAAACAGCATGTGATGGCTCCGCTGATTGCTTACTTTCGTGATGCGCGTGCTGCCCTGGGGATAACGGCAAAACAGATAGTGGATGCCACAGGAAAGAAAAACATGGTGTCGCACTGGTTCAGTGCCAGTCAGTGGCAGCTGCCGGACGAAAGTGATTATCTGAAATTACAGGCGCTGTTTGCCCGGGTGGCAGAAGAGAAGCATCAGCGGGGTGAACTGGAAAAGCCCCACCACCAGCTGCTGGAGACGTATACTTCACTGAACCGGCAGTATGCGGAACTGCAGAGTGAATATAAGCATCTGCGGCGGTATTTTGGCGTGACGGCGCAGGTGCCGTACACGGATGTGTGGACGCATAAACCGGTGCAGTACTATCCCGGGAAACATCCGTGCGAAAAACCGGCAGAAATGCTGCAGCAGATAATCAGTGCGAGCAGTCGTCCGGGTGACCTGGTTGCAGATTTCTTCATGGGGTCGGGTTCGACAGTCAAAGCCGCGATGGCGCTGGGGCGTCGTGCAACTGGCGTTGAGCTGGAGACTGAACGTTTTGAGCAGACGGTCAGGGAAGTACAGGATTTAGTCAGTCAGAATGGATGATATTGCAGGATTAGTTACGTACCGTTATTATCATGCGCCCGGCCCTTTAGCTCAGTGGTGAGAGCGAGCGACTCATAATCGCCAGGTCGCTGGTTCAAATCCAGCAAGGGCCACCATATCCATACCGCCATTAGCTCATCGGGATAGAGCGCCAGCCTTCGAAGCTGGCTGCGCGGGGTTCGAGTCCTCGATGGCGGTCCATTATCAGCATTATGCGTTGTTGGTTCTGATGAGTGAATCATTGTCTTTTGAGCAACAGGCTATCATATAAGATAGCCTCAGACTTCCTTGTTTATTCTCGCCGGATGCTTCGTAGATATTTGCAGGCATCTGTATGCAGGGGTATTATTGCGGCATATATCATCCGGAAAAATAAAAACTACATGCTGATCCGGAGATGATAGTTACAAGTCCTCCCGGATCCCGCATATTTACTATATTTTATAGATAATTGTTCTTGTTAATATGGAGATGGATAAATGTATTGCCGTGCTGTACCGGTTCTTGTTTTGATATTAGCCAGTCTGACAACTGGCTGCACAAAAGATGTATCGACAAATAATTATGATGCTTCTCTGTATCACTCAGATAAATTAATAAAGTCACAAAATTTGAGCTCATCGGAACGTAGCCCTGATGCCAGTGAAGAAATCCGGCAGTATGCCACTCAGGTCAGGAAAGCCATAGAAGAACAGTTAAAGGATGCGAGTAAGTATTCAGGAAAAGAGTGTTCACTGAGAATGTATATGGCCCCGAATGGTCTTCTGCTACAGGTTAAAAGAGAAAGCGGTGATCCCGATTTATGTCGTGAAGCGATGAATGCAGTAAAGAATGCTGATATACCATCACCACCGTCTTCAGGAGTATATAAAGCATTTAGAAATGGCGTGCTGGATTTTAAACTCTGACAGGGGGGAGAAGATTTTCTCCTGTCCTGATGATTTTGGGGCGCTGGAAAGATATTGTGCTGTGAAGTGTTAAATCCCTCACAATTCAGTAAGTTGACAGTTGCCTGTCAGACTGAGCATTTGTTAAAAAAATTTCGCATGGTGAATCCCCCTGTGCGGAGGGGCGACTGGTGAACGGTATGATCTCTTTGATGATCGTAAGCGAGAATACGCGGGTTTGGTGTCACCGGGCTGAACTCACCGGGAGGCACCCGGCACCATGCTCATGGTGATACAGAAATGCGGCTTCAGCCCCTCTCCGGAGGGGCTTTCTTATGGACAAAAAAAGCCCGCGCTGGGAGACGCGGGCGGCAAGGAATAAACAATAAAACGTGAAGTAATACTTCAACTGGCGAATAATACCCGACAGTAATCACTCTGCGCAATAGCGTGGCCTTTTTCGAATTGCGGGCTGTAGTCTCCCTTCTGCCGGGTGTCCTGGTTGCAGATTTCTTCATGGGGTAGGGTTCGGCAGTTAAAGCAGCGATGGCGCTGGGGCGTCGTGCAACTGGCGTTGAGCTGGATACCGGGCAGTTTTGAACAGACTGCGCAGGAAATCAGGGATGTATTTAGCGGGAGCGGTTTGCAGAAGTAATCTCCCAAAATGCCATTTTTGGAATATACTGGTATTAAGTCTTTTTGCTCAGGTTAATTCAAAATGGATGTTGCCTGCTCTGTGGTCCTGATTCGCTATCCGATAGATATTTTTCTTGAAAAAGAAAAAGTTTCACTCGATGCCGGAAGTGTTATGCTTGTTGCCAGAAATATAAGAGGGCTTTTCTGTGCTTATGCCGACAGAGTGAAAATGGCAGATATAAGTAACAGCGTCGTCAATCAGTATCTGGAAAGGGAGTGTGAACTGACGGAGTATACACCGACAAAAATGCCTCTTTATTTGATGTCTGATATTTACAATACGGAACTGGCGGAGGCTTTAATAACCCAGCATAGTGAATCCAGTGATACTTTGAAGGATTTCTCTGTTATAACCGCATTTTCATGTATCTCCTTATTTGCAACAGACAGACGTCTGCCATTATTTTTGTCCGGTGCTGTAAATAATATCAGCTGTAAAGTAAGGGCTATAATTCAGACCGACATATCGGCAGGCTGGATGCTTGGTGTGATTGCATTACAATTGCATATGAGCGAAAGCTTGTTGAAGCGAAAACTTAAGGATGAAGGTTATAGCTTTAGTCGGTTGTTGCTGGAGGAGCGAATGCGTGTTGCTGTTAATCTTGTATGTTTCCAGCGAGAGTGTGGACAAGCGATAGCGGAAAAATGTGGTTACTCAAGTAAGTCCTACTTCATTTCTGTATTTCACCAGTATTATGGTGCACCACCTGAGAGCTATGCATATTTGCAGAAAGCAGACGTTATCTGATGTTTTTTCATCAGGCATATATTGATTGACTGTATTAGATATAGTCTGAATGTGTTCAGCATAAAAAGTTATAATCATTTGGTGTTTGCGTGAATATTGATGAGAAAATCAGATGTAGCCAACTGTTACAGCGTATTGAAGCCGTCAATGTGGAACGAACAAAGGTCTTCAGTCGTCTGACAGTTTTATTTTGTACCCCTGATCGACGTTCAGGTCAGGAGATGGTTCTTCTGGATGTAGATGCACTTCGGAACGTCTGTGAGGAGTTCACCGCGGCTAATTCGGAGTTACTGAGTCTTGTTCAGGAGTACAACAGAATTGCAGGTAGTAACGGTTTTGATGAAATCAAAATTATATCCCGTGGATAAAACATATCCTGTATATTTATGTTGTTACATACAGGCGCTTTTAGTATCTGCCGCACGGCAGTTGTACTTCAGAATAAGATGCTTTTGTGACTGGTGGTGTTGTATCTGGGGTTAGCCAGTAGGCAGGTTCAGAGAGTCCGGTGGTAATTATGTGTATGCAGTGGTTGTTGCTGTACCGTGGGCAAGTTCTGGAACTGGCTTCGTCCATTGTAGATGATTGTTAGCTGGATATCAGTTACCTCATGGAAATGTTAAATGACTCACAATTCGGTTGATGGGCTATTGTCTGATCGATGGAAGTCTTGTAAAAACGAGCCAGCATAGTGAATCCCCCTGTGCGGAGGGGCGTCTGACATGGTCTCCATAGCGATGGTCACAATACGCAGATTCAGTAGTCAGGCTGAATCTACCGGGAGGCACCCGGCACTATGCTGCTTATGGTGTATACATAGCGATCGGCCCCTCTCCGGAGGGGCTTTTTTTGTGCGGGAAAAGGCTGTGTTGTTAAGTGTTAAATTCCTCACAGTTCAGATGGTTGATGCTTGCCTGTCTGAGGGGGAGTTGTTAAAAAAGTTCTGCATGGTGAATCCCCCTGAGCGGAGGGGCATATCAGCGCAGGTGTTTCTACTCTATCCTTTCTGTGCGGGTTCAGGTGCTGATACTGAACTCACCGGGAGGCACCCGGCATCATGCATATGGTTAACAGACACGTAGCGAAGCCCCTCTCCGGAGGGGCTTTTTTATGCAGGGAAAAGGCTGTGTTGTGAAATGTTAAATTCCTCACAATTCATGAGGTTGATGATTGTCTGATTGATGAGGAGTTTGTTAAAAAAAAAGGGCATGGTGAATCCCCCTGTGCGGAGGGGTGATATCGTATCATTTCCTGTGTGGCCGACTGATATCACGGACATTTGTTCACCGGGAGGCACCCGGCACCATGCAGTATACAGAGATTAGGCATACATCCAGGCTCCTCATCGCAGGAGCCTTTTTACATGTAAAAAAAAACCGCTCCTGGGAAGAGCGGTTGGCAAGGAAGCAAGGAATAAATAACAAAACGTGAAGTAATTTATTCAGCACCCTAATAATACCTTAGAGTAATCACCTTGCGCAACTGTAAGGGCGTATTTCTTTTTTGCGGGCTGTTTTTCTGTGTGACTTTTGTGTTTCCGGAGGTCAGTCCGTGCCTTCTCTGACTCAGAACATTATCCCGGCCGGGAGGATTCATGGCATTTAAACACTACGATGTGGTCAGGGCGGCATCGCCGTCAGACCTTGCTGAACGACTGACACAAAAACTGAAGGAGGGCTGGCAGCC
>NZ_SJWV01000223.1:0-5736 GCF_004352695.1 Escherichia sp. KCJ4928 | reverse complement strand
AAATTACTCATGGATTGTCGCTGTTGCTCATTTGAGCTACAATTCAAGCTGAATAAATATACAGCACAGGAGATACCCCAATGGCTGCTAACGCATTTGTTCGCGCCCGAATCGATGAAGATCTGAAGAATCAGGCGGCGGACGTACTGGCCGGGATGGGGCTGACCATCTCTGACCTGGTTCGCATAACCCTCACAAAGGTCGCGCGTGAAAAGGCATTGCCGTTTGATTTACGCGAGCCTAATCAATTAACCATTCAATCAATCAAAAACAGCGAAGCTGGCGTTGATGTTCATAAGGCCAAAGACGCCGATGATTTATTTGATAAATTAGGAATTTAAATATGATTCAAAGGGATATTGAATACTCGGGACAATTTTCAAAGGATGTAAAACTTGCACAAAAGCGTCATAAGGATATGAATAAATTGAAATATCTTATGACGCTTCTTATCAATAATGCTTTACCGCTTCCAGCTGTTTATAAAGACCACCCGCTGCAAGGTTCATGGAAAGGTTATCGCGATGCTCATGTCGAACCGGACTGGATCCTGATTTACAAACTTACCGATAAACTTTTACGATTTGAGAGAACTGGAACTCACGCGGCGCTCTTTGGGTAAAGCACGCTGCCGATGAAATTTGTAAACCCTGCGCCGACAGGCTTGCGTAAAACTCTTTTGGTGATAATGTGAGCCTTCCAAATCCAGACTATTCCGATTTGGGATCTATTTTGCCGTCCTGGCGTGTGTAACCGTTTTATCAAGGAATAAGCAGTATGCGTAAAATCGCATTAATTCTTGCGATGTTGTTGATCCCGTGCGTTTCGTTTGCCGGTTTGCTGGGCAGCAGTAGCTCGACCACGCCAGTGAGCAAAGAGTATAAGCAGCAGTTGATGGGATCCCCTGTCTACATCCAGATCTTCAAGGAAGAACGTACGCTCGATCTCTACGTCAAAATGGGCGAGCAATATCAGCTGCTCGACAGTTATAAAATCTGTAAATATTCCGGCGGCTTAGGGCCAAAACAGCGTCAGGGCGATTTCAAAAGCCCGGAAGGGTTTTATAGCGTCCAGCGTAATCAGTTAAAACCAGACAGCCGTTACTACAAAGCGATTAATATTGGTTTCCCCAATGCCTATGACCGTGCGCATGGTTATGAAGGGAAATACCTGATGATCCACGGCGATTGTGTTTCCATCGGCTGCTACGCAATGACCAATCAGGGTATTGATGAGATCTTCCAGTTCGTTACTGGTGCGCTGGTGTTTGGTCAGCCGAGCGTGCAAGTGAGTATTTACCCGTTCCGCATGACCGACGCCAATATGAAGCGCCATAAATATTCCAACTTTAAGGACTTCTGGGAGCAACTGAAGCCGGGTTACGACTACTTTGAGCAAACCCGTAAGCCACCGACCGTTTCTGTGGTCAATGGTCGTTACGTGGTCAGCAAGCCGTTAAGCCACGAAGTTGTGCAGCCACAACTGGCATCAAACTACACGCTCCCCGAGGCAAAATAAGCGCCATTCGCCTGGCATAATCTTTTGCCAGGTTTCATTGCCCGTCAGCGGCTGTGTTGCAATCACCGTGACCACATCATTCGGTGTGGTCTGCGAGCTGAAGTCGATTTCCACATCCTGATCCAGCAGCGTTGCCACGCCAAACGGCGCGCGGCGGGTGATCCAGTGTAAATTAGTCGAGCAATACGCCATCACATAGCGCCCGTCAGAAAGCAGCATGTTGAAAACGCCCTTCTGCCGCAGTTCATCCGCCAGTGAGGCGATATATTTAAACACTGCCGCCATGTTGCCCGGTGTGCGCGGGTAACGCTGCGTTAATTTATGCAGGAGCCAGCAGAAGGCTTTTTCGCTATCGGTTTCACCGACCGGGCGGAAGTTGCCGGTTTCCAGTGATTTGTAGCCCGTCAGTTGTCCGTTATGGGCATAAGTCCAGTTACGCCCCCATAACTCGCGGGTAAATGGGTGAGTATTTTCCAGCGCCACCTCGCCCCGATTAGCCTGGCGAATATGAGCCACCACCGAACAGGATTTTATCGGGTAGTCCTGGACAAGTTTGGCGATGGGGGAATTAAAGCTGGGTTGTGGATCTTTAAATGTGCGACAGCCTTTACCTTCGTAAAAGGTAATGCCCCAGCCATCTTTATGTGGCCCGGTTCCACCACCACGCTGTACAAGTCCGGTGAAACTAAAGCAGATATCGGTAGGGACGTTGGCGCTCATCCCGAGCAATTCGCACATGGGTAACCTCCACAACAGCGGGAGCGCATGGCCCCCGGCGAAGATTGATTTAAGAATTTTCAGGTCGGATGCGGCGTAAACGAATTATTCGGCCTACGGTTCGCGTACAGATTTGTAGGCATGATAAGACGCGTCAGCATCGCATCAGGCATCAGCGCACAAGTGCCGGATGCGGCGTAAACGCCTTATCCGGCCTACGCCAGACTTACTTAACCATCTCTTTTTCAATTAACTGGATCAGGATATGGATCACTTTAATGTGAATCTCCTGAATGCGGTCGGCATAACCAAAGTGCGGAACGCGAATTTCGATATCCGCCGTGCCAGCCATTTTACCGCCGTCTTTACCGGTCAGGGTGATCACTTTCATCCCCTTCTCACGCGCCGCTGCGATCGCTTTGATCACGTTTGCAGAGTTACCGGAGGTGGAGATCCCCAGCAGTACATCGCCTTCGCGACCTACCGCTTCAACGTAGCGGGAGAAAATATCATTGAAACCGAAATCATTACCGACGCAGGAAATATGACTAACGTCAGAAATAGCAATCGCCGGGTAGCCCGGACGGTTTTCACGGTAGCGACCGGTCAACTCTTCGGCAAAGTGCATAGCGTCGCAATGGGAACCGCCGTTGCCGCAGGAAAGCACTTTGCCACCGGCTTTAAAGCTGTCTGCTAACAGGACCGCCGCGCGCTGAATGGCGTGAATATTGGCGTCATCTTTTAAAAAGTTAGCCAGCGTTTCCGCCGCTTCGTTCAGTTCGTTACGAATAAGATCCTGGTACATGAGGATATCCTTCAGCATAAATGTAATAGACAAAATGCAGTGTACCGGATACCGCCAAAAGCGAGAAGTACGGGCAGGTGCTATGACCAGGACTTTTTGACCTGAAGTGCGGATAAAAACAGCAACAATGTGAGCTTTGTTGTAATTATATTGTAAACACATTGCTAAATGTTTTTACATCCACTACAACCATATCATCACAAGTGGTCAGACCTCCTACAAGTAAGGGGCTTTTCGTTATGATGATTTTGAGTATTCTCGCTACGGTTGTCCTGCTCGGCGCGTTGTTCTATCACCGCGTGAGCTTATTTATCAGCAGTCTGATTTTGCTCGCCTGGACAGCCGCCCTCGGCGTTGCTGGTCTGTGGTCGGCGTGGGTACTGGTGCCTCTGGCCATTATCCTCGTGCCATTTAACTTTGCGCCTATGCGTAAGTCGATGATTTCCGCGCCGGTATTTCGCGGTTTCCGTAAGGTGATGCCGCCGATGTCGCGCACTGAGAAAGAAGCGATTGATGCGGGCACCACCTGGTGGGAGGGCGACTTGTTCCAGGGCAAGCCGGACTGGAAAAAGCTGCATAACTATCCGCAGCCGCGCCTGACCGCAGAAGAGCAAGCGTTTCTCGACGGTCCGGTAGAAGAAGCCTGCCGGATGGCGAATGATTTCCAGATCACCCATGAGCTGGCTGATTTGCCGCCGGAGTTGTGGGCGTACCTTAAAGAGCATCGTTTCTTCGCGATGATCATCAAAAAAGAGTACGGCGGGCTGGAGTTCTCGGCTTATGCCCAGTCTCGCGTGCTGCAAAAACTCTCCGGCGTGAGCGGGATCCTGGCGATTACCGTCGGCGTGCCGAACTCATTAGGCCCGGGCGAGCTGCTGCAACATTACGGCACTGACGAGCAGAAAAATCACTATCTGCCGCGTCTGGCGCGTGGTCAGGAGATCCCTTGCTTTGCACTGACCAGCCCGGAAGCGGGTTCCGATGCAGGCGCTATCCCGGATACCGGGATTGTCTGCATGGGCGAATGGCAGGGCCAGCAGGTGCTGGGGATGCGTCTGACCTGGAACAAACGCTACATTACGCTGGCACCGATTGCGACCGTGCTTGGGCTGGCGTTTAAACTCTCCGACCCAGAGAAATTGCTGGGTGGCGCAGAAGATTTAGGTATTACCTGTGCGCTGATCCCAACCACCACGCCGGGCGTGGAAATTGGTCGTCGCCACTTCCCGCTGAACGTGCCGTTCCAGAATGGACCGACGCGCGGTAAAGATGTCTTCGTACCGATCGATTACATTATCGGCGGGCCGAAAATGGCCGGGCAAGGCTGGCGGATGCTGGTGGAGTGCCTCTCGGTAGGCCGCGGCATCACCCTGCCTTCCAACTCAACCGGCGGCGTGAAATCAGTAGCGCTGGCAACGGGCGCGTATGCTCACATTCGCCGTCAGTTCAAAATCTCTATCGGTAAGATGGAAGGGATTGAAGAGCCGCTGGCGCGTATTGCCGGTAATGCCTACGTGATGGATGCTGCGGCATCGCTGATTACCTACGGCATTATGCTCGGCGAAAAACCTGCCGTGCTGTCGGCTATCGTTAAGTATCACTGTACCCACCGCGGGCAGCAGTCGATTATTGATGCGATGGATATCACTGGTGGCAAAGGCATTATGCTCGGGCAGAGCAACTTCCTGGCGCGTGCTTACCAGGGCGCACCGATTGCCATCACCGTTGAAGGGGCCAACATTCTGACCCGCAGCATGATGATCTTCGGACAAGGAGCGATTCGTTGCCATCCGTACGTGCTGGAAGAGATGGAAGCAGCGAAGAACAATGACGTCAACGCGTTCGATAAACTGTTGTTCAAACATATCGGTCACGTCGGTAGCAACAAAGTTCGCAGCTTCTGGCTGGGCCTGACGCGCGGTTTAACCAGCAGCACGCCAACCGGCGATGCCACTAAACGCTACTATCAGCACCTGAACCGCCTGAGCGCCAACCTCGCCCTGCTTTCTGATGTCTCGATGGCTGTGCTGGGCGGCAGCCTGAAACGTCGTGAGCGCATCTCGGCACGTCTGGGGGATATTTTAAGCCAGCTTTACCTCGCCTCTGCCGTTCTGAAGCGTTATGACGACGAAGGCCGTAATGAAGCCGACCTGCCGCTGGTGCACTGGGGCGTACAAGATGCGCTGTATCAGGCTGAACAGGCGATGGATGATTTACTGCAAAACTTCCCGAACCGCGTGGTTGCCGGGCTGCTGAATGTGGTGATCTTCCCGACCGGACGTCATTATCTGGCACCTTCTGACAAGCTGGATCATAAAGTGGCGAAGATTTTACAAGTGCCGAACGCCACCCGTTCCCGCATTGGTCGCGGTCAGTACCTGACGCCGAGCGAGCATAATCCGGTTGGCTTGCTGGAAGAGGCGCTGGTGGATGTGATTGCCGCCGACCCAATTCATCAGCGGATCTGTAAAGAGCTGGGTAAAAACCTGCCGTTTACCCGTCTGGATGAACTGGCGCACAACGCGCTGGCGAAGGGGCTGATTGATAAAGATGAAGCCGCTATTCTGGTGAAAGCTGAAGAAAGCCGTCTGCGCAGTATTAACGTTGATGACTTTGATCCGGAAGAGCTGGCGACGAAGCCGGTAAAGTTGCCGGAGAAAGTGCGGAAAGTTGAAGCCGCGTAAATGAATAACGGA
>NZ_SJWV01000222.1:0-5768 GCF_004352695.1 Escherichia sp. KCJ4928 | reverse complement strand
TATGGATGAGGAGCATTTTTTATTGTTGATGGATATATCGCCAATATGTAGCAAAAAAGTGTTTGAGTCTTTAAGAGCCTATTTGGTTGATGGATGTTCAAGAAAATTCATTTGTGAGAATTACAATATGAATAATGGGTATTTTACTGTAAGCCTGAATAGATTAAATAAAATACACCAGTGTATTGTGCAGTTAAAGAAATATTATTAATAGAATTGAGAGTAAGAGACAATGAACTTTAAACGATCCAAAGTCTGCCTTGCCGTTTTACTATCACTCAGTCCGGTTATAATGCCATTTGCCAGTGCACAACAAAATGCTGATGTGATTGAAGTTGATGAGACTGAAACAGCGGATGGGCATGGCGATAACTGGAAAAGTATTGAAATAGGTACTACTAAATTCACGGCAAAAGATGATGCAGCAGGGATTTTTTTCGACCATAAATCACCGGAGGCCGCGGGGCGTAGTTCGATAGCCATTGGTACAAGTGCTGAAGCTGGTTTGGAGATGACGGACTTTAAAACAGGTGAAGCAATTGCTATTGGGCCAAAAGCTAAAGCAACGAAAGAACAGTCAATTGCAATTGGTGGAGACACAAAGGCCACAGGCTGGGGGAGTATTGTTATTGGTGGGGATGATTTAACTCCTTTACATGGGCGAACTTATGGAGAGAAAACTATTGAAGAAGGATATAAATCATCAGAAGCTAAAGGTGAAGGAAGTATTGTTATTGGCTCACGAAGTGTCGCGGAACAGCCTCTATCAGTAGCTGTAGGGGCAATATCAAGTTCAACGGGGATGGCGTCAACATCTGTTGGTGCCACTTCTGAGGCTACTGGTAACATGTCCATTGCTGCTGGTTTTAATTCGCAAGCGTTAGCAGAAAGTGCTCTAGCTGTTGGGGCGTTCGCAAAAGCAAAGCAAGTTAATTCTATCGCGATTGGTGATAGAGCTTCTGTAAATAATAAATCGGCCATTGCTTTGGGAAACGGGGCTGTTGTATCTAATGGTGATAACAATATATCAATAGGTTCTGGTTCTCATGATCGTGCTGTAAAAAAAATAGATAGCGCAGTCATTCCGGCTAACACTGGTAACAGTGTTACCTATTCGGGGTTTGCTGGAAACAATCCATCCTCAGTTCTATCTGTCGGACATTTAGGTCATGAGCGACAAATTATTAATGTGGGGGCGGGTGAGATTTCTGACACAAGTACAGATGCCATTAACGGTAGTCAGTTATATGCGATAGCGAAGACACTGAAAGATGATCTTGATGCCATTAATCCGACGTGGATGCTAAAGGATGAAAAAGGAGGTAGTGCCACCATTAATAGTGGGAATGGGGCTGGTGATAACTCTGTAACAGTCAAAGGCAGCGGTAATATAGATGTTACTGTAGACAAAAATGGAATGACGATTGACGGAACAACGCTGCAAGATAACATTAAAAAAGATGCCATCAAAATTAAAGGTGGAGATGGTAAGACACTGACGAAGAATCTTGGTGACGATGTCGAAATCACTGGCAAAGGCCCAATAAAAACCCAGGTGGCTGGAGATAAACTGGAGATTTCAGCAGAGACAGGCAGTTTTACGTCTGATGGAAATGGTGGTAACGGGAAGATTACAGTAAACAATGGTGATGACAATAAACTTGTTACTGCGAAAAACATTGCTGAAGCCATAAACCAGTCTGGCTGGAAAATTAAAGCGGATAAAGATACCGGTGGTGTTATCGAGGGAAATGGTCAGGGAACAGAAACACTGATAAAACCCGGTGATATGGTTACGCTGAAAGCCGGTAAAAATCTCAGCGTGAAACAAAATGGAGGTGAATTTACTTTCTCTACTGTTGATACCCCATCATTTAGCTCTGTTCAACTGAATGGGAAAGGGCAAAACGGGAGTGTAACACTGTCATCCGAAGGTAATAAACTGACACTCTCTGATGGTAATGGTGCCGGACAAAATGGTGTTGTTATCAGTGGTGTGGCAAGTGGATTGAATAATAAGAACCTGGCAGGCCTGAAAGCAGGCGATGCGGAAATGAAAAATGCCGCCAGTGTGGCAGACCTGAAAACGGCAATTGATGGTGTGTCCACCAGTATGCAGGGTGCAGGTTTCGCACTGAAAGACTCTGGTGATAAGGAAGTGAAACAGTCTCTTGGGCAGGCGATTAAAGTATCCGGGGATAACAATATCACCACCACAGCCATCACCAATGGAGATAAGGGGTTAAAAATATCCCTGAATAACGACCTGAGCGTGGGGAGCAATAAGGCTCCCGGCAGCATCAAAGTTTACGGGACTGATGGTAAGGAGGCTGTGAGTCTGAATGGTCAGGATGGCACGATTAAACTGACATCCACGCCTGCTGCGAACGGAAAGTCTGCGTCAGCAACCATTGCTGTTAATGCAGGCAAAGGTGGATTAACAGATGCTACCGGTACCACGAAGACACGTCTGACTTATACCCCGGATGGAAAATCACCGGCAGAAGAGCTGGCGACCATGAATGACGGTCTTTCTTTTGAGGGTGATGACGGAAAGGTTATTCATAAAAAACTGAATGAAAAACTGACCATCAAAGGTGGTGCAGAGAAGAATGCTGAAGTGACAGACGGCAATATCCGAGTTGATAATGATAATGGCGGGCTTCTGGTGAGGATGACCAGAAACCTCCGTGATTTGGCCAGCGCGGTTTTTGGTACAGAAAACGGCCCGACAACCCGGATTGACAATGCAGGCATCACAATCACAACACCTGCTGCGGGCGGTGGTCAGGGGAAAACTGTTTCCCTTACCGAATCCGGCCTGAATAACGGTGGAAATCAGATAACCAATGTGGCCAGTGGTCTGAACGGCACGGCGCTTGCTGACGCAGGTGGAGATGTTCTGAATAATGCGGCCAATATCGGTGACCTGAAAAATGCTCTCCGTGACAGCAGTGCGGCACTGGTGAATACCGGCTTTGGTCTGCAGGCGGATGATGGAAGCAAGGTGAACACGTCTCTCGGGAAACATATCACGGTTGGTGGTGACGGGCAGAATATCAGCACGACTGTTCAGAACGGGAGCCTGACGGTCAGACTCGCTGATAACATTCGCCTGGCAGATGACGGTAGTGTTTCTGTTGGCGGAACCCGGATGGATAAAAATGGACTGACCATCAAGGATGGCCCGTCAGTGACGGTGGACGGTATTGATGCTGCTGGCCGGGTTATTTCCGGCGTGAAAGACGGGGTAAATGACCAGGACGCCGTTAACGTTTCACAACTTAACCGTGAAATCAGTCAGGCAACTGCAGCAACGACCTGGGCACTGAAGACTGAATCCGGTGATGAGGCTGTTGCTGTTTCCTCCCAGACGGTTGAAGTCCGTCACGGACAGAATACCCGGGTTTCAGCCATCAGTAAGGATGATAAGGGAAATTACAGCTATGAAATTGATGTAACGGGGATTCCGGTGGAGTATACCGACAGCCAGGGGAACCCGCTTGTCAATATTGGAGGTCGTTTTTACACACAGACCGAAGATGCTGCGACCGGGAAACTGACAATGACGCCGGCTGAGCCGGCCCGTGTCAGAATAAGCAGTGAGCAGCCTCTTGTTCTGACAAATGTGGCGGCCGGAAATGTGTCACCGGTATCCACGGATGCGGTTAACGGGAGCCAGATGGCATCTGCAGCCAGAATTGCTGGCGGTGATAATGTTGTCTGGAAAGACGGAAAAGCAGCGCTGGCTCCTGACACCTTTAGTGAGCTGACAACTGCAGGCGGCGGGAAGACAACGGTGAATGGTGGTGTACATAAAACACCGGATAATGTGGCTGATGCGGTGAATATGCTGAACCGTGAAGGCACGAAGTATTTTAAAGCAGCCTCTTCCGGTCTGGCAGCAAAAGCGGAAGGACGTGACAGCATTGCTGTCGGGCAGGGGGCCGTTTCCCGGGGACAAAACAGCATTGCCATGGGTAATGGTGCTGAAGTCACGCGTCAGGCTGCTGCCGGCTCTGTTGCAATTGGCAGCCATGCCCGTGCTGGCCGCGCGAATACCGGGACTTATGCCTTGAACGGTCAGGCTGTTGCGGGACGTACCGGAAGTGATACTGCGGTGGTTTCTTTTGGTCAGCCGGGACAGGAGCGTCAACTGCAGTCAGTGGCACCAGGTGTGTTGTCTGCGAACTCAACGGATGCCGTCAATGGCAGTCAGTTGCATGCAACTAACCGTCAGGTTGCCGGAAATACACAGGCGATAAACACTCTCGGGAATAAATTCAGCCAGCTGAGTTACCGGGTGGAAGAGCTTAACCGGGATATCCGTGGTGTTGGTGCATCGGCTGCGGCCATGAGCGGGATTCCTCAGGCCTATCTGCCGGGTAAAAGTCTGATGGGGCTGGGTGTCGGTGGATATGGTGGTGAAAGCGCCATTGCAATAGGTGTGTCCCGTATCTCCGATAACGGTAAGGTGATAATGAAACTGAATGCAGGTCAGAACACCCGGGGTAATTTCTCCGTCGGTGCCGGTGTGGGCTGGCAGTGGTAACAGGGAAAAACAAGGAGAAATGTAATGTTATTTAGTCGAATGATGATGACGGGTGTGCTGTCCCTGATGCTTGCAGGATGTGGAAATCTGAGTCATGTCACGGATGAAGGAACGACGGAAGAAGTTGTATGGCCTTCTCCGGAGAAGGTGATGTTTAATCATGACGGAACACAGAAAGGTTCGTGGCCACTACCAGAAAAGTTACGTCAGATAAAGGCGGGTATGAATAAGGACCAGATTTATCAGCTGGCAGGGAGACCACACTTTGCTGAAGGGATGTTTGGTGTAAGGGAATGGGATTACCTGTTCAACTTTACCGGACCGGAGGGGGATTATACCTGCCAGTACAAGATACTGTTTGACCGGAACATGGATGCCCGCTCTTTCTACTGGAAGCCAGAAAATTGTATGTCAGGTATATCAAGCGATACTTCTGGTGAGAACACAGTAAAAGAGGATTCAGTCTCTCATAAAGAAACTCTGTCGGGGGACGTATTATTTAACTTTGACTCGTGGCGGTTGACGGATAAAGCTAATGATGAACTGGAGAGAATTGCCACAAAGTTCAGTCAGGTTGATGATGTAAGAATTGAGGGGTTTACGGATCCTCTTGGAAGTAAGGAGTATAATCGTATACTGTCAGAAAAACGTGCAGAGTCTGTCAAGGAATGGTTTATAAGCCGAGGGTTTAAGGCCGAAAGGATACAAGCAACAGGCCGGGGGGCTGATGCACCAGTAGCATTATGCCCTGGTATGGTGGGGGATGGACTGAAGGAGTGTCTGCGCCCCAACCGTAGGGTTGAAATAACTGGACAGATTGTTCGTTAATATTTTTGTAGCCCCGGAATATCCGGGGCTTTTTTAGTAAGAAGAGAGGTTTGCTTTGCTGTGTAAGTTTGGATTTTGTGTTTGCAGGGTAAACAAAACAGATTAACTCGTCATTTCGGTAACTGAAATTGTTTGCTGTTTACAATCTCTTTAATAAGGCATTTGTCGCGTGGCTATTCATATGAAAATCATACGTTATCCTACAAATCAATCATCTGAGTGTTATAATACAACTTAGCTGTGATATGTGTAAGAATGCTTAGGTAATATATTATTATCGCTAATATTATTTTGGTTGGGAGGGATTCTCCTTGCGGTAGCTTTTTGTTTTTAGATGCTTCTTGCTTAAAAGGATATAATTTCTGTTCTTTTATATAGAGTTCTTTAC
>NZ_SJWV01000221.1:0-5794 GCF_004352695.1 Escherichia sp. KCJ4928 | reverse complement strand
GATATATCGATTGCAAGAGATGACAGGCTAAAAACATACCAACAAGGAGTTACAATGAATAATAGCACATCAGAAGACCGCCCTGACTTTTCATTCAGTTATATGGACAATCAGAGAGCAGATGAAATAAAGGCTTTAAAAATATTATTATTCAGCATCATCAGAAATATGCCTCATGATACAGCCATCAGTATTATTAATAACATCGTAAATACTGATAATAATGAGGCGCTCAATAGATTGTGTCTGGAGATAACTGACGCCATGTTAAACACAACGAAAATCGTTGATTAACTTCTTTCTCCATTTATCTTTTTTCTGAGACTGGCGGCAATTAATTGCCAGTCTCTGTATTGCTCTGCTGTTATTTCCTTTTTCTCTATACTGTAAGTGACCTGGAATGCAGGGGGAGCTTCATCCTGATGCAAGGGAAGCTGCGGGCCACATTGTTTCTGTTCTTTTTCCATCATCTGTCCTTTTCTTGTCAGAGTTATAAAAACACACAGTTACGTTTACGCCACATCAGGTAACCGAAGTTTTTCTTTGTGTTGGGCGGATTTTTTCCCGTCTCCCAGCGCATCACACTGCGTCCGAACGGATGGCACTGTCCGCTGTCCGGGTACATATTCACCATCTGATAACGCCAGCGCTCTTTGGGAAGTATGGGCGACGGATATTCATAACAGACAGCCACATCCACGCCGATGCTGTTCATTATCATTCCCTGACGGTGGAGCTTAAACGCCATCCGTTCACTGACCAGCAGGGATGACTGCAACGGACTGGATTCATTGCTCACCCAGCCATTAAACGGATACATACTGCCCTGCGAACCGGCACACCAGAACAGGATATCCAGCGGCTTGTTAAAGGCACTGGCAATGGCATCCACCGCACAGGCTCCCTGTGCTATCGGATTTGCAAAGATGACCGCTTCCGGGTTGAGAATGGTGGTCAGACTGCTGTCTGTCCAGGTAGGGTCAATTTCTGAGATGTACCCGATATCCATATCACCGCCCATCAGACATCCTGCTGAGGTGATAATACTCAGCCAGTATGTCAGCGGGTATTTGTACCAGTGAACATGGTAAAATGCCCCGTTCACCTGCTTGTCGTCTTTTTTGGCCGTTCCCTGCCCGGTTTTCCCCAGCTCCGGGATTGTTATTCCAAGATTTACCATACATCCCGGACTGCGGGTCACATCCGTCAGTGCCATCGGCTCCCAGTAACCAATAGCCAGCCCGATACGTTTAAATACAGGCGGTGGCGCAGGACAGAACTGGATCGGCATTGACGGGTTTATTGTATCCGGCACCTTCCCCTGACTCACTTTTGTGCTGCCCAGCGACAGTGGAAAAATGCAGTTCCAGCAGATATCCGTGATCGGGTTAACAAACCGCCCTTCACAGGCAGCGTCCGCTGACGCTGCGGGAACATGGCCAGTCAGCAGCAAAACCACACACAACCACATACACCGTTTCATTTCCCTCCCTCCCCGACCGGAATAAACTCCACCTTCAGGAAACGATCGCCACTGACAGCACTCACCCGTGCCGGCACCTGATCAATGCCGAGACGCTGGCAGATCACGCCGTTCTGATCAAAGTAAACACGACTGTCCAGAGCCTTCTGCATCTCCGGGATACTGCCCTGCACCAGGATAATTTTGCTCTCCAGTGTGGGAGGCGTCTGGCGCTTCATCCATTCAATCTGCTCAGGATCATCACCGTTGATGAAATACAGCGTCTGGTTGAAAGGCACATACTGCAGCGGGTTCATCACCTCCCCCTGGCGGGCGAAGATACGACCTTCGTTATCCCGGATATCCGCAGCCAGTCTGACAGACGGGTCAAACAGCCGGCTGCTGTATTTCTCCGTCCGACCGATACCGGGCACGGCAGGAGGCCGCAGGCTGTTGCGGATCACCCGCTCCTTAAACGCATCCATTTTCCGGCCCATCTCACCGGACTGCTCCAGTGCCGTCAGGCGCTGCATGATCACCGTCAGCATGTCCGGCTCCTTTACCGGCCACAAATCCCCCCAGGTGCCAAGATCGGCTGCGGACACACTCTGCCCCCATATCAGCAGGGCAATCAGCCCCCGGTATTTCATGGTTCTGCCCTCATTCGCCGGGCTATATCCTGCTGGATTTCACGGGTGATATCCGGTGCCCCCTGTACCACGGCTGGCGACACCAGAATGACAGCGTGGTGCTTCTGCTGCCACGTCTGCAGACTGGCCTCCAGTGCCGCGTTAAAACGGTCAGCCAGCGCCTTAGACTGCGCTTCTGACAGTTTTTTCTGGCTGGCACTGTCAAAAAACGCATCCACTGTCTGTTTCATGTTGAAGGCGACGGTTACCGGCGTGTTCAGTCTGACAATGGCGTAACTGACGGCTGCGTTCAGTAACACCATTGCCAGGCATCCCGGCACCGTCCACCACCAGTGGCTGCGTTGACGGGCTGTAACATCAGTCGTTTTTTGCGTTGTGGTCATGCAACACTCCTGTATTTCTCATGTTCTTCCAGCCAGGCCTCCAGCGAAGCCATCTCCGGGCCTGACTTCTTCCACGCCAGCTGCCACACCGCCTCATGAATGCTCAGGCCCTCCTGACGTTTCTGCTGCACAAACTCAAAATCCGGGCCGTCAGAGCTGTACATGGCGCGGCTTAACGGGTCCACAAACAGACGGTGCCAGGAGGAATGGTTTTCCACCTGCAGCAGGAAGGAACTGAACCACTGGTCTTTGGCCGCACCAAACTTGCCAATCATGTCGCGCTGCAGTGGCAGGAACTGGTCCGGGAATAACTGGTTATATTTCGCGAACTCCTTCGCACTCTGCTTGAGGATAATTTTGTAGGAGGAGTTACCCCATGCGGCACGGGCCGCACTGGAGGCCTTGTCAGAGTCAAAGTCGACGATGTTCTGTGTGATGGTGATATAGGCACCGGTATGACGGCGGGCGGTACGGTAGCCTTTCTCAATAAATTCACCGACCTTGTGATTTTTGAAGTCCAGCAGACGCCAGCCTTCATCAATAACGTTCAGTTTCTTGAGGTTACGCGGCGTGCGGTACATCCGGTTCTCAATGTAAATGATAAGGCTGAACATCACCGCAACCAGCAGGGACGGACGGTCTTCCAGTCCGCCCAGCTCCAGCACCACCATTTTCGCATCATCCCGCAGGGACGGCTCATCGGAGTTGAAATACTGACCATAAGTACCGTTAGCAGTGTACTGGTCAAGCAGCACAATCATTTCGTCCAGACGGCTGCGGATGGTCGGTGACTCGGCATACTGCTCGCTGTCACTGGCGTTTTTCAGGAAATCCACCACGTCATCAATACGTGCCCTGTTCTCTTTGGCCAGCCATGATGCCCTGACTGCCTGCAGCAGCAGACCTTCATGCACTTCATCCAGGTTACCGTTGGGGCTGGCCATCACCGACAACTGGTCACGGATACGCTCCGCTGACTGGTCAATATCGGTGATGTTCGCAAACGGGTTAAAGCGCAGGGTTTCACCATCCAGATATACGCCCCCCATGTTCTCACACAGGGACTTGTAGCCATCCCCCATGTCGAACACCACAGCAAAGCCCCCGGAGTCCAGCACGCTGCGGATAAGTGGCTGTATCAGCCCGGTCTTACCGGCCCCGGATGTTCCACAGACCGCCATGTTGTAGTTGGTGTTATTCATCCCCCGGAAGAAAATATCGATAAACGCCAGCTGGTTACGGTAGGTGGGCGCCAGCAGACCTGCCGGTGTCAGGGGGTTATCCGCCACTAACGGCATCAGGTTGGCCACATTAAAGCTCTCTGCGCGTTGTACCACTCCGGCCTCTTTCAGCTGTCTGAACAGCCCTTTCCCGGCCATAAAGGGCAGGCAGGTCAGAAAATTGCGCATGTGGTTAAAGCGCGGTGAAATCAGCTCAAAACCGTTTTTACGGAAGCTGTTCAGGATGTCCTGCTCCACTTCCAGCGCCGTTTCATTGTTGTCCTTGCAGAACGCTGTGATGTTGAGGAAGTAGGACACCACGGAGGACTGACCTGAGCCCAGCCGCTGACGCAGTTCCCCCCACTCCTTCGCTTCTTTCTCCACGGACGGAAACCATTTGGCATAGGAGGTCTTCGACTTTTTCTCCAGGTCCATGTACTTCAGGTTGGCTTCGCTGTGGGTTTTCACCTGGTCTTCCACCACCAGGGTCAGCGTCAGAATGAACGGGCAGGAGATGGACAGTTCCGGGTTCAGCAGGTTGCTGTAGTTGTCGGCCATGTTCCACAGGAAGGCGATTTCCGGGTTACGGGCCAGATGGAAATTCAGGATGCGGGCCGTGCTGTTCCTGCCGTTCTCACGCAGTCCCAGCGTCAGGTAATCTGCCCGGACCTTCAGGTCAAAACTGTCCTCCACGCACTGATAATTCAAATCAGAATACGGGTCCAGCTGACGTCTTTTCGGGTACAGGGAGTCCGGGTTATGGTTAATCATCTCCCCGACAATATCGATGAAAGCCTGTGCATCCACCGTCTGCGTGGTGATATATGCTCCCTGCAGAGACGCCCGGATGATTTTCACCAGGTTTTCCATTTCCAGAATGTCGGCCCGGCTTTTTTTCTTCGAGGGAGAACAGTACGAGATAAACACCCGGTAATGGCGCAGGGTCAGAGGCAGGTTCAACCCTTCCGGCAGCGGAAACAGTGTTTCTGCGGCTTTCATATAATAGGCCCGGGTAATGGCGTTAAACCGTTCGGCCTGTTCACCTGACCAGGAGAACTCACGCAGCCCGTATTCAATCCTGTCACCAACCAGCTGACTGGACATCAGATGGATACACAACGGAATACCGCGCGGCAGTTTGGTACGCAGCATGTGGTCGAGCGCCTCCACAATGGACTCATTCGCCCCATTGATGGGAATGGCTTCCAGCATAAAGCCCATCGTGGTGTCATTCATGAACAGACCGGATTCCTGGTTGTAATCACGGTACGGCAGCAGACGGCTGAACTGCGGGAAGCTCATTTCGCCCAGAACTTCATTGGCCTTTGCGGATTCGTCAGGCAGTTTCAGTGCTGTGACGAGGGAGTTAACCGCCTGAGTGACGGCCTCAAGTGGGTTATTACTCATATGAGTATTCCTTAGTACGTTTAAAAAAGGAAAATATCAGTCTGTGGCGTGGATATATCACGCAGTGCCATTTCTGAAACCACAGCACAAATAAGAGATGGAGGCTTTTAACAGGAAACCAGGATTAATGTTCCTTTGCTGAATCAGCATCACTTAATGCCTGAAGTTGTTTTTCGCGTATCTTATTGAGCTCGTTTTCTCTTACCCGTCGCGCCTCTGCCATTTCGTTTCTTTTTCTGCATTCTGATGCGATTTTATTTGCCTTACCAAGTGTTAAAGGTTCAGACTGATAATTAAGTGTCTCCTGAAATGCTTCTGCTGCACAGGGAGTTTCCTGTAAAATCTCTGTCACTTGTTCTGGTGTTGCAGGTTGTTGCGCAAGGTAAACGATGTAAACAGGAATACATACAATCATAGCCATAACGCCAACAAATATAAAAGCCAGAACAGATTTTAAATATATCGACTTCATTTCATTTTCCTTCGAAGCAGTAAGCACTCATTGCCCACCACCATTCAGTGTTTCCATCACGTTGTTCAAAGGTTCATTTGTTTTAACTTCAATACACTCCCCTGTATTTCCTAAGGCCCTGCCTCCACGCGCTTCTATTCTCCGAAGGATCTGTACACATACATCCGTATTTGGCACAGGTGTAATATTCCAGATACCAC
>NZ_SJWV01000220.1:0-5853 GCF_004352695.1 Escherichia sp. KCJ4928 | reverse complement strand
ATAAATCTACGCAACAGGTTAGAACCCAAGGCCCGATACGGCATGCGGACTGCAGGCAGAGAAAACTGGCCGATTTTCTCTGCACTGGAGGGATAATACAAGGCCTGATAAGCGTAGCGCATCAGGCGATTTTGTGTTTGTCATCAGACTTAATCCGGGCATGATAGCCCGGATTTCCATCAAGATTAGCGACGAACAGCGATCGCTTCGATCTCAATTTTCACGTCTTTCGGCAGACGGGCAACTTCAACGCAAGAACGTGCCGGGAAGGTGGCATTGTGTTCGGTGAAGAAGGCTTCGTAGGTAGCATTAACGGTTGCGAAGTCGTTCAGATCTTTCACAAACACGGTGGTTTTAACGATGTCGCCCACTTTCAGGCCTGCGGCTTCGACGATCGCTTTTACGTTATCCAGCGACTGACGTGCCTGTGCAGCGACGTCTGCCGGTACTTCACCCGTTTTCGGATTTACCGGGATCTGACCGGAGGTGATGATCATATTGCCCAGATCAACGCCCTGTACGTAAGGACCGATAGCTGCCGGTGCATTTTCCGTCGCGATAGTTTTGCTCATGATTTCTCCTTTATTACAGCGGTAAAAAGTCTGGCTCATTATAGGGAGCCAGACTTTTATTACCAACCGCAATTAATTGGCCAGCACCACATTATGGGAAAACTCTTTTTCACAGTATTTGCATTTGAGCGCGATGTCATTGGCGCGTTTTCGCACGGCAAAGCTGGAAGAAACCGGTTCGGCATGGCTGATACAGTTGCTGTTCGGGCAGACCAGCACATTGTCGATGCGCTCTGGCAGACTGGGGCGCGATTTACCCACCACTTCATAGTTGTCGATACGGTTAACCGTGGCTTGCGGCGCATACAATGCCAGTTGATCTACCTGATCTTCACTCAAAAAGGTATTTTCGATTTTGATCAGATCTTTGCGGCCCATCTCGCCAGAAGGCAAGTTCAGACCGATGGTGATGCGCTGATCCGTTTCGGTCAGCTTGAACAGACTCAACAGCTTAAAACCGATCTGGGCGGGGATATGGTCAATTACCGTGCCGCGTTTAATAGCTTCAACCTGCAATTTATTATCGTGTGTCATCTCTATTTCCCCTTACAGTACCAGATCGCGATTCAGAACCAGTGCCAGTAACGCCTGGCGAGCGAAAATCCCGTTGCCTGCCTGCTGGAAGTACCAGGCGTGTGGCGTTTTATCAACATCCGTCGCAATCTCATCAACACGCGGCAGCGGATGCAGCACTTTCATATTGGCTTTGGCGTTGTGGAGATCGCTGGCGCGAAGAACAAACTGCGCTTTCACGTTGGCGTACTCGGACGGGTCCAGACGCTCTTTTTGCACGCGGGTCATGTACAGGATGTCTACTTCCGCCATCACTTCTTCAATAGAGCTGTGCAGACTCCATGCGATCCCTTTTTCATCGAGCATATCCAGAATGTATTGCGGCATTGCCAGCGCGTCCGGCGCGATGAAGTAAAAACGGTTGCCGTCGAACTTCGCTAACGCCTGAGTCAGGGAGTGAACGGTGCGGCCATATTTCAGGTCACCAACCATTGCGACGTGGAGATTGTCCAGACGCCCCTGGGTTTCCTGAATAGTGAATAAGTCCAGCAAGGTTTGCGTCGGATGTTGGTTGGAGCCATCACCGGCATTCAGTACCGGTACATTGCCGGAAAACTCGGTGGCCAGGCGCGCCGCACCTTCCTGCGGATGACGCATCACTATCGCATCGACGTAAGTGCTGATAACCGAAATGGTATCGGCCAGCGTTTCGCCCTTTTTACCCAGTGATGTATTGGCGCTGTCGGAGAAGCCCACCACGCTGGCACCCAGGCGGTGCATAGATGTTTCGAAAGAGAGGCGGGTACGGGTAGAGGCTTCGAAGAAACAGCTGGCAATGACTTTGTGCTTCAACAGCTCTGGTTGCGGGTTTGCTTTCAGTTTCGCCGCTGTCGCCAGCACCAGATTAAGGTCATCGCGACTAAGGTCGTTTATGGAAATGATATGTTTCTGATATAGCGGATTAGCCATCTTTTATCTCCTGACGCCTGGGCAAAAAAAAGCCCCTCGATTGAGGGGCTGGGAATGGGTGATCAACGGGAAGAAAAACGGCAGGCCAGCGTCTTTTTTCAGACGCGGTAAGACAAAATGTCGAACACACTGAACCATACATCCTCCCGGCAAATTGTCCGGCATTATACTCATCGTCAGAAGCGGTGCAAGCATTTGATGCAATATTTTGTCAGCGCAAACGGTTTATTTGAATTATAAGTCAAAATACATGCATTTTTATTTGTTGTGATTCTGCAGGGGAACGGTCGTTCGGTATCAATAATTGCAGACATTTCCTGCTTTTTTCTTTTTCACTTTCACGCAATCAGATATGCATTTTATTCCATTCATCCGACTTATAGGGCGGAGTGTGAAAACGAACGGCTAACACTATTGCTTACTGCTCAGGGATGCGCGCTATCACTTTAATTTCAAAATCAAAGCCTGCCAGCCATGTAACACCTACCGCCGTCCAGTTTGGATAAGGTGGGGCGCTAAATATTTCATTTTTCACCGTCATGATGTCTTCAAATTGGTTTTCTGGATCGGTATGGAAGCTCGTAACATCAATGATATCGTCAAAAGTGCATCCCGCAGCAGCCAGGGTCGCATGCAAATTATCAAATGCCAGTCTGACTTGTTGCTGAAAATCGGGTTCTGGTGTTCCGTCCTCTCGACTTCCTACTTGCCCGGAAACAAACAGCAAATCGCCGGAACGAATAGCCGCAGAATAACGATGTTCAGCATACAGTGAATGTCGGCCTGCAGGGAAAACAGCGGTTCTTTCTACCATTTGGTTATCCTCAAGATTTACGACATGAACAGAAGATTTATATTTACCAGGAGCCGCTTTTAGCGGACGACGTGAGTAAACAAAACCCAGACATCATGGATAATGGCTGGGCTTAATTGAGCGTAGTCGGTTATGCGCCAAACGCGCCATCAATGGTATGCATCGCGCCGGTAACAAAACTGGCTTCTGGCCCTGCTAACCATGCGACCATACCAGCGACCTCTTCCGGGTGCCCATGTCTTTTGATAGCCATCAAACTATGCAACATATCGCGCATTGGCCCGTTGGCGGGATTAGCGTCGGTATCAATTGGCCCTGGCTGGACGACGTTAATGGTGATCCCACGCGGTCCAAAATCACGGGCCAGCCCGCGCGCCATGCCTTGCAGGGCAGATTTGCTGGCGGCATAAGCAGCCATGCCTGCAACAGGCATACGATCGCCATTCACGGAGCCGATGATTAAGATGCGCCCGCCTTCGGGCATCTGCCGGGCGGCTTCAACAGAGGCATGATAAGGAGCATGAATATTGATTTTGAAAAGGCGATCAATATCGTCGGCATTTAATTCCAGGGCCTCGCCAAAGACGCCAATACCTGCATTTACCACCAGGATATCCAATGCGCCGCTCTTACGAACGACATCAATGACAGCGTCTCTGTCAGCACTATCTGTGAATACTGCTGTCGCTCCAGTCTCTTGTGCCAGGCGTTTAGCGGCATCTTTCGACCCCGCATAGGTGAATCGTACATTGGCCCCATCGGTGACGAAACGACGTACGATAGCGGCACCGATACCACGACTGCCACCGAGGATGAGAACTGTCTTACCTGTAAAAGCGCCCATAAGGACTCCTTGATTTATTATGTAACATGCATTACAAAACTGTTTTAACTTTCTGTCAACAAGTTTTGTAATGGTCACTAAAAAACAATCTCGCGTTCCAGGTCGTCCCAGACGTTTCGCTCCTGAGCAGGCAGTCTCTGCGGCAAAAGTGCTTTTTCACCAAAAAGGTTTCGATGCTGTCAGTGTTGCTGAAGTTACTGATTATCTTGGTATTAACCCCCCGAGCCTCTACGCGGCTTTTGGCAGTAAAGCTGGGTTATTTAGCCGTGTACTCAATGAATACGTCGGTACGGAAGCTATTCCGCTTGCCGATATTCTTCGTGATGATCGTCCAGTAGGCGAGTGCCTGGTTGAGGTATTAAAAGAAGCGGCGCGCAGATATAGCCAAAACGGCGGCTGCGCTGGCTGTATGGTTCTTGAAGGTATTCATAGTCATGATCCACTAGCGCGTGATATTGCCGTTCAATATTATCACGCCGCAGAAACGACCATTTATGACTATATCGCCAGGCGGCATCCACAAAGCGCACAATGTGTGACTGATTTTATGAGTACCGTGATGTCAGGGCTTTCTGCGAAGGCACGGGAGGGGCACTCAATCGAACAACTCTGTGCAACAGCTGCACTGGCGGGGGAAGCGATAAAAACTCTTCTCAAGGAGTGATGCTGGCCTTGATCCGAAAGGCGGGAACGCGCCTGCCGATAAGTTGTGATAAGACAATAATTCACGCGTTAAGGCTGGCGGAATTGATCATCTTTTCGTATAACGATAGAAATGAAACATTATTTTAATTAAGGAGTGGAAAAGATGATCATCGGAAATATTCATAATCTTCAGCCGTGGCTACCCCAGGAGTTACGCCAGGCGATTGAGCATATCAAAGCGCACGTTACGGCAGAAACGCCAAAGGGTAAGCACGATATCGAAGGCAATCGTCTGTTTTATCTTATCTCGGAAGATATGACCGAGCCGTACGAAGCTCGCCGTGCGGAGTATCATGCCCGCTATCTCGACATTCAGATTGTGTTAAAAGGTCAGGAAGGCATGACCTTCAGCACGCAACCTGCAGGCACGCCGGATACCGACTGGTTAGCTGATAAAGACATCGCATTTTTGCCGGAAGGCGTTGATGAGAAAACAGTTATCCTTAATGAAGGTGATTTTGTTGTGTTTTATCCGGGGGAAGTGCATAAACCGCTGTGCGCAGTGGGCGCGCCAGCCCAGGTTCGCAAAGCAGTAGTGAAGATGCTGATGGCGTGATGACTTTTCGCCGTAAATAACTCCAGGTTTACGGCGAGTTTGTGAAAAGAGCGTTTTTTGATATTTTTTTGTGAGTAGAATTTGTAATGCTTAGACGTTCTTATTAACTCAAGGAGTCCGTCATGAGCAAAATATCAGGTTGGAATTTTTCTCAAAACATTACATCAGCCGACAATTGTAAACAAAAAAATGAAGACTTAGATACCTGGTATGTGGGAATGAATGATTTTTCCCGAATTGCCGGAGGGCAGAATAGCAGAAGCAATATTCTTTCTCCCAGAGCATTTTTGGAGTTTTTGGCTAAGATATTTACCCTGGGTTATGTGGATTTTAGCAAACGCTCCAACGAAGCGGGTAGAAATATGATGGCTCATATTAAGTCCTCATCTTATATCAAAAATAATGATGGTAGTGAGATAATGAAGTTTGTTATGAATAATCCTGAAGGGGAGCGAGCGGATTTATCTAAGGTGGAAATAGAAATTACACTTGCCTCAGCTTTTAATAATGGGATTCGTGAAGGACATACAGTCATTATATTTACACAACCTGATGGTTCGACTAATCGTTATGAAGGGAAGTCCTTTGAAAGAAAAGATGAGAGTTCATTACACCTGATTACTAACAAGATTCTGGCGTGTTACCAACGCGAAGCTAACAAGGAAATAGCTCGTCTATTAAATATTCCGCAGGAGTTAAATAATTCTCAGGACTTGAATAACTCGCAGGTGAGTTGTAAAGATTCAGTTGATTCTACGATTACGGATTTATTAGAAAAACCATTGAATAATGCATTATTAGCAATAAGGAAAGAACATCTGCTATTAATGCCTTATGTATGTAATGAATCGATTTCATACTTGCTTGGTGAAAAAGGGAT